>DQED01000201.1:0-4376 GCA_003525525.1 Desulfovibrio sp. | reverse complement strand
CCGGCCGTGTCGGCCAGGGCGGCGAGCTCGGCCAGGGACGCCTCCTGGACGGCGCGCGGGGCGTTCGACACGCTGACGAGCACCGCCTTTTCGCGGCCGGCCTCGCTGGCCTGGGGCGCGGCCAGGCGTTCGCCCTCCCGGGCGAGCTCCTCTTCCAGGGCCGCGGCCAGGGCGTTGAAATCCTCCTCCACCTTGTCGAAAGGGCGCGGCGGCAGCACGTCGTAGGGCGCGTCCCCGGCTCCTGGCGGCAGCAGCACCGCGGCGTGGAGCGTCACGGGCTGGGCCTGGTCGTCCACGGTCAGCGCCGCCACGCTGTCCAGGCGCAAAAACAGCATGTCCGTGAGGTCTTCCTCGCTGAGGGGCTCGCCCGCAAGGTGCGTGTGCAGCAGGCGCACGCCGCGAAGCCTGGCCGCGCCCAGGCGCGAGCGGTCGAGTTCCGGGATGAGGATGCCCTTGGGCGTGCCGACCAGGATCAGGGTCGGCCGGCCCTTGCGGTCGATGAGCAGGCCCACCTGCCGGCCGATGCCGTAGGCGATGGCGGCCAGCTCGCGCGCCTGCTCGGGTGTGGCCGCGCCCTTGGACGGGTAGCGCCGCGTGCCCAGGCGCTCCAGGGCCTTTAACTGGCTGGGCTTGAGCCCGACGGTGTTGCCTTGAACCTTGGCGGAAATGGCGTGTCTCCAAAAAGTTCGGAAGGTCGGGGGGGGGACGCCTCCGGCGGCCAAAGGGCTTGCGCCCTCTGGACTCCCGTGACGGATTGCCGCGCAGTGTCATCTCGGGAAGGAGGTCCGGGAGGGGCGCGCCCCTCCTGGCCGCCGGAGGCATCTCCCCGTCTGTTTTTCCTCAGACGATGGTGGCGTTGTTGTCGCGCAGTTTGCCGACGAGGAAGCCGATGGCGATGCCGAGGATGCAGCTGCCGATGCAACTGATGCCGAAGATGGACACCAGGTCGTTGACGTTGCCGATGATCTTGCGGCCGAAAAGGATGTGGAAGAACCCGTAGCAGATCCAGATGACCATGCCGGCGTGGAAGCCGAAGAACAGGCCGTCCATCATGCGATCGTGGATTTCGACGGATTCGATGTACTTGTAGCAGATGAGCTGGGTGATCACGCCGAAGAGCGTGATGGAGCCGAAGGAGGCCAGCAACTGGATGAAGATGACCACCACCGTGGCGTGCCAGGGGTCGCCCTTGCGCAGCGACACGATGACGCCCGGCAAGAGGCTCGTGAACCAGATGGCCGCGACGCCGAGCTCGCGGTGATGTTTCTTCAAGAATTCGAAAATGTTGCTCATAAATAATCGCACCTTGCGCCAAACTGGCCGCCGGAAGGGGCGCGCCATGAAAAATCATGCCCGGCCGCGTTGTCAATCGCCCCGGAAAACGTCATACTGGGAGGAAGGCTTGAATGCAACGCGTTTCCAAGAACCTGGCCGGCCGCCCCTATCCGGCCGCGCAGCGATCCGGTACGAACGCATGGAACACTCCGTGACCAGGAGCCCGAACGCCCCGGCCAGCCCTCCGCGCATCCTCATCGTCGACGACGAACGGATCAACGTCGAGACCCTGGCCTGGATGCTCAAGGACGCCGGCTTCGTGCCGCTTCGCGCCGACTCCGGGGCGAAGGGGCGCGAAATCGCCGCGCGCGAGCAGCCGGACCTCATCATCCTCGACATCATGATGCCCGGCGAGTCGGGGTTCGACACCTGCCAGAGCCTCACGGCCGACCCGGTCACGGCGGACATCCCCATCATCTTCATTTCCGGGCTCGACGACGTGGACAACAAGGTCAAGGGCCTGCGCCTGGGGGCCGTGGACTACGTCACCAAGCCCTTCGCCCGCGAAGAGGTCCTGGCCCGGGTCAAGATCCACATCCGCCTGCGCCGCGGCCTGCGCGCGCTGCTGGCCGAACAGGCGGCCAAGCTCGAGCAGATCCGCGACGCCCAGCAGTCCATCCTGGTCTCCCCGGCCGATCTGCCCGAGGCGAAATTCGCCGTGCGCTACGTGCCGGCGCTCGAGGCCGGCGGCGATTTCTACGACGTCTTCCCCTGGACGGACACGGTGACGGGCTACTTCGTGGCCGACATCTCGGGCCACGACCTGGGGGCCTCCTTCGTCACCTCCTCGCTCAAGGCCCTGCTGCGCCAGAACACCGGCCCGCTTTTCACGCCGCGCGAGACCTTCAAGAACATCAACAGCGTGCTGGCGACGCTGCTGCGCGACGGCAAGCACCTGACCGCGGCCATGGTCTGCCTCAGCCGCAAGCGGGGGCGTCTGACCCTGGTAAGCGGCGGGCACCCGCCGCCGGTCCTGGTTTCGCCGGACGGCGCGGCCACGGTGCTCGCGGCCGCGGGCGACGTGCTCGGCGTTTTCGAGACCGTGCAGTGCGGCTTTCTGGAACAGCCGGTCGCGCCCGGGGACCGCCTCTATCTGTATACCGACGGCCTCATCGAGCGCTTCGGCCCGAAGGCCTTGCCCCGGGAAGCCGGATTTGAGGCCCTGGTCGCGCGTTGCCGCCAGGCGGCGACACTGCCCCTGGACGCCGCCGTGGCCGCCGTGGCCGAAGCCATGACCGGGGGCGGCAAGCCCCAGGACGATCTGGTGCTCATGGGCATCGAGGTGTGACGGCCATGTACGAAATCCAGACGTTCCCCGGCGGCCTGGCCTTCCGCTTCTCCGCCGACCTGACGCTTCTGGACAGGGCGGTGGCCGAAACCGTGGGTTTTCTCAAGGCCCAGCATGCCGGCGGCACCCTGTTCGACGTCAAGCTGCTGCTGCGCGAGGCGCTTTTGAACGCCGTGCTCCACGGCAGCCGCGGCGACCCGCTGTGCGCCGTGACCCTGGAGGTCCGCGCCGCCGAGGGCCGGCTGACGCTGACCGTGGCCGACCAGGGGCCGGGCTTCGACTGGCGCTCGGGCCTTTCCAATCTCGCCCCGCCCGAGGCCACCAGCGGCCGGGGCCTGACCATCCTGACGCTCTATGCCGACGACGTGCGCTTCAACGCGTCCGGCAACGAGCTGACCCTGACCAAGGCCGTCCCCGGCCTGCGCGGCCCGGCCGCTCCCCCCGGCGGCGGGGAAAACGACACCCGGAGCACACCCATGCACGACATTCGCATCGAGGACGGACAAACCATCGTGAGCCCGGTCGGCGACATCGTGGCCTCGGTCGCGGACGAACTCCGCGCCCGGTTCAAGGAGATCCTCCAGTCCGGCGACGGCCCGGTGGTCATCGACCTGTCACGCGTGGATCTGATCGATTCGGTGGGCATCGGCCTGCTCATCGCCGTGCACAACAGCCTCGGCAAAAAGGGCGGCCGGCTCGTCCTGCGCCACGTCAACGCCGACCTCGCGGCGCTGTTGCGCACCATGCGCCTGGACAAGCATTTCCAGGTCGAAACCGCCTGACGCCGCGTCGCGCGGCAACGCCGCAACGCTGCATTTCCTCCAACCCGCGCCGCCGCGCCCGCGCAACGGGGCATGCGGCGGCGCGACCCAAGGCCGGGGAGCGCCATGGACCAGATGGACGATGAAATCATGGCCATGTTCGTGGAAGACACCCGCGAACATCTCGCCGACATCGAAGCGGCGCTCATGGACATGGAACGCGACGGCGAGGACATCGACGAGGAACTCGTCAACAAGGTCTTCCGCGCCGCGCATTCCATCAAGGGCGGCGCCGGGTTCCTCAGCCTGAACAATGTCCGGGATCTGGCCCACAAGCTCGAAAACCTCCTGCACATGGTGCGCAGCCGCGAGGTCGCCCCGGACACCCGCGTCGTCAACCAGCTCCTGGCCGGCTTCGACAGGCTGCTCGCACTCGTGGAGATGGGCGCGGCCAGCGACGGCGAGGACATCTCCCGACTCCTGGCGGACCTGTCCGGGCTCACGGCCGAGCACCTCGCCCCGGAAGAGCGCGCCAAGGCCGCGGACGTCATCCCCATCGCCCTGCCCGGCGGCGAGGTCGTCTTTTCCCTCGACGCCCTGAGCCTGCGCCAGGGCGTATCCGGCGGCAAGAACCTCTACCTCGTGGAGTACGACCTCATCCACGACGTCCAGGCCCGGGGCAAGACGCCCCTCGACGTGATCAACACCATGGAGTCGAGCGGCATGATCGTCGACTGCCGCATGGAGCTCGCCGCCGTGGGCGACCTGGACGCGCCGCCCGTCAACCGCATCCCGTTCTACGTGCTGTTCGCCTCCATCGTGGAACCCGACATCGTCAGCTACCTGTTCGCCCTCGATCCGTCCCGCATCCATCCCGTGGACCTGTCCGCGCTCGATGCCGCGCCCGCGGCGCAGCCCGCGTCCGAAGCGGAAGCGCCGGAGCCGGCCGCGGCGTGCGAAGAGGTCTACGGGCCGTTCGTGCTGCGCGTCGC
>DQED01000245.1 GCA_003525525.1 Desulfovibrio sp. | reverse complement strand
CGGCCAGCGCCGCCGGCAGGGCGGCGCTGGCCAGCGCCGAACCTGATCCCGCGCCCGCAGTGAAGCCGATCCCCGCCGCCGCGGCGAGCGAAGCCGCGACAGCTCCAAGCCAGAGCCATGTCCGCGTGTGCATAGGACATCTCCGTTCGTGTTCCGAAAAAAGGGGGATGCCCGCGCCTCCCCGTTGCGCAGCCGGACGCGTGGCGGCGTCAGGGCATGCGCAGCATGCGGTGCGGGCCGCCTGTCGTGGTCATCTGCCAGACGCCGCCGTCCTTGACGAAATAGCGTGAGCCGTCATAATTGGCGGTTACGGATTCGCCGTCTATGACCGCCCCGGTCCAGTCCTTGAACGTGGCCAGGGATTTGCCGTCCATCACATAATAGAACATGGCGTAGCGGTCGCCCTCGCGCACGAGGCAGAACTCGTACTTGTTGGGGCGGTTGTACTCGCTTGGGCTGCTGCGGACGTAGCAGCCGACGAGCAGCGGATCGGGGGCCTTGTTCACGGAGGCGTAGACGCTCGGTTTGCCGGAAGCGTCTTTGGAACTGATGGCGTAGAGGCCGTTGCAGGCGAAAAGGGCCAGGGACGCACAGGCGAGACAGGCGGCGGTCAGCAGGCTGCGCATGGCGAGGGCTCCTTTTTAGGAAAATAAAAAGTACGTATTTTTATTCCTTTTCCCCACTGCTGTAAAGCCGCCGCGCCGTTTGGCCGCTCCTGGCGGCGCGCGGAGCGTTTCTTATGACGACACGCAGGATTTGCACGGCCCTCGGCTGGTGCCTGGCGCTGGCGCTCCTCGCCGGCTGCGCCCGCATCGGCGTCAAGCCCGTGCCCATGGATACGCGGACCCGGGAGTTCGACCGCACGGCGCTCAATTCCTCCCTTCCCTCGGAACGCTCCCTCGTCTTCGTGCGCCAGCGCGACCTGGAGACGGCCTGGAAGGCCGACGCCGAATCCATGCTCCTGGGCCTGGACCGGGAGGCGCGCGCGCAAAAGGACCGCGAAGCGTTCTTCGTGCTCGCGGAACTGTGCTATTACGAAGGAAAGAAAGAGCACGCCGACAAGGCGCGCGCCGCATCCTACTACCTGTCGAGCGCCCTCTACGCCTACGCCTACCTGTTCGACGACGCCCTTTCCCCGGAACTGGACATCTACCATCCCTATTCGCGCCAGGCCATGGAGTTCTACAACCGTTCCCTGGCCAATTACGCGCTCTACGCCCGCGAGACCGGGCTGGCCTACGCCGACGGCCGGGAACTGCCGTGGCTGCGCGGCAAGGTGCGTCTGACCGGCCGCTCCTCCCAGCTCGCTTTCGCCCCGGACGAACTCGAAAGCTACCACCTGGCCTACGAGTTCGAGGTCGTCGGGCTCACGCCGCAGCAGGTGCGCCTGGGACTCGGCGTGCCCATGGCCGTGGTGCGCCAGCCGCCGCCCGAGGCCTCGCGCACGGCCGCGGACCGCTTCACGCCCAAGGTGCGCCAGACCTACGCCGCCACGCTCTTCCTGCGCTTTTCCCCGCACCCCGAGGCCAAGACCTCCGGAGCCCTCGTCTACGACGCCGCCCTGGAGGTGCACGACCCCATGCGCGGCACGTCCCTTACGGTCGAGGGCCGGCGCGTCTCCATGGAATACGACCTGACCACGCCGCTTGCCCTCATGATGCAGCAGTCCCCGGAGCCGAACGGCCTGGAAGGCATGATGAACCCGGCGGCCTGGGAAAAGCTCTCCGGGCTCTACATGTTGCAGCCCTACGACCCGGGGAAGATTCCCGTGGTCTTCGTCCACGGCCTGATGTCGAGCCCGACCACCTGGGCCAACGTCTTCAACGGCCTCATGGGCGACCCCGAGCTGCGCGAGCGCTACCAGTTCTGGTTCTTCCGCTACCCCACGGGCAATCCCGTGCTCTATTCCGCCATGACCCTGCGCCGGTCCCTCGACGAGGTGCGCCATACCGTGGACCCGGACGGGACCAATCCCAATTTCGCGCGCATGGTGGTCGTCGGGCACAGCATGGGCGGCCTGCTCGCCAAGACCCTGGCCGAGGAGGGCGGCGACGCGCTTTGGGCCAAGGTGTCCAAGACGCCGCTGGACGCCCTGGCCGTGTCGGCCAGGGACAAGGCCCTGGTGCGCGAGGCCTTCTACTTCGGCCCCAGGCCCTACGTCTCCCGGATCATTTTCGTGGCCGTGCCGCACCGCGGCTCCGACCTCGCGCTGGGCCTGGTCGGCAAGATCGGCCGGGCGCTCATCACCCTGCCGGCCACGGTGCTGCGGCCCGTCGCCAGCGTGGGCGCGGCCCTGCTGCGGGCCATGGGACCGGGGGCCAGGGACAAGGACATGCCCGGGATCACCGGCATCGACAGTCTGTCCCCGAAAAACGCCATGCTTCAGGGGTTGGCCGAAGCGCCCATCGTCACGCCCTACCATTCGATCCTCGGCGACGAGAAGCAGGGCGGCCGCACCGGCGGCACGGACGGCGTGGTCCCCTATGCGAGCTCCCACCTCGACGGCGCGCAATCGGAGCTGGTCGTCCACTCCGGGCACAGCGCCCACGAACATCCCCTGGCCATCCGCGAGATGCGCCGCATCCTGCTCTTGCATTTGCAACAAGGCGCCGCGTCGCCCGCAGCGCCCTGAGCCCGGCCGGCATCCGGTCGCCCTGCCTCTTGCCCCCGAGGCTTTGGCCGCCTATACCTCTGTGCGCCACGAAACCGTCACGGGAACGCGACGGTTTCGTCACACGGGGAGAAGGTATGCCCAAGCGTTCGATCACGTTGCAGTTCCTGCTTTGGACCTGGGGGTTCTTCCTTCTGGTCCTGAGCGCCGTCTTCGTCTTCGCCACCGGCCGCGCCGACCGGGCCGTGCTGGCCGAGGCCGAAGAACGGGCCAAAACCTCCCTGGACCTCGCCGGGTTCCTTCTCTCCAGGGAGCCGGGCCTCGACAGCGAACAGGCCCTTGCCGCCTGTGTCGACGCCTTGGGGCCGCACCTGGGGTTCCGCCTGACCTACATCGTCGGCGGCCGCGTGGTGGCCGATTCCGCGGTCCGCGCCGCCGGCGTGCCGGAGATGGAAGACCACGCCGGCCGGCCCGAAGTGCGGGAGGCCCTGGCCGGAGGCTACGGCCAGGACGTGCGCACGAGCCATACGCTCGGGCGCGACATGCTCTATGTGGCGCGCGCCTGGCCGGGCCGGGGAGGCGTGCCCGCGGGCGTGCTGCGCCTGGCGCTGCCCATGTCCGCCTTGTCCGGGGAGCTGTCGCGCATCCGCGGCGCGATACTTGCCGTGCTGGCGTTCGTGTTCGCGGCAGGGGGCGTGGCCGCCTACGGCCTGGCCCGCAGCATGTCCCGCTCGGTCAAGGAGATCGCGGGCGTGGTCACGGCCATCGGCCAGGGGCACTACGACCGGCGCATCCACATCGTGCCGGCCCGGGATTTCGCGCCGCTGGCGTCGGCCATCAACCACCTGGCCGAGCGCATCGGCGCGCACGTGCGCGAAATCGAGGAGCGCCGCGCCCTGCAGGAGGCCACCCTCGAGAGCATGGCCGAGGGCGTGGCCATCCTGGACGGGGCCGGGCGCATACTCGCCGCCAACCGGGCGCTGCGCGAGATGTTTCAAAAGCTCCCCGACCCCACGGGGCGCACGCCCATCGAGGCGGGCATGCCCCTTTGCGTGGAACGGGCGCTTGGCGCCTACGACCCCGCGTCCGGCCCCTGGGAGCGCGTGGGCCGGTTCGAGCTGGCGAGCGGCCGGGTGGTGGAAGTGGTGGTCGCGCGCCTGGCCGGCGACACGGCCGGGGCGTCGCGGGTCGCCACCTTCCACGACGTCACCGAGGCCGTGACCATGGACCGCATTTTCCGGGATTTCGTCATCGACGTCTCGCACAACCTGCG
>DQED01000187.1 GCA_003525525.1 Desulfovibrio sp. | reverse complement strand
GACGTGGTGCGCGAGGCCCTGGGCCGGGAATATTTCGACCGCCGGGGCGAAGTCTGCCTCGACGGCGCGCTGGCCGGCGCGCTGGCGTCCCTGGCCGGCCGGCTGCTCTCCCGCCTGGACGAACTCGGGCTCGACGCGGCCGACGTTGCCGTGCTCGGCGCGGCGCGCACACTGCGTTTCGTCGATCTGCGCAGGATGCTCGCCGTCTATCCCCGTACGGCCCGGCGGCTGGCGGCGGCCCAGGGCAAGGCGCTCGCCCCCTTCGCCGTGNNGGGGCGACGCCGTGCCGGTCGATCCGGCCCGCTATGCCGCACTGGCGAAAAGCCTGATCCATGTGATACGCAACGCCGTGGACCATGGCCTGGAGCCTCCTGCCGAGCGCGAAGCCCTGGGCAAGGACGAGGTCTGCCATATCTCCCTGGCGGTGGAAGCCATGCCGGATACCGTCCGCATTTTCGTCGCCGACGACGGCAGGGGCGTGGATGTCGGCCTGGTCCGCTCCCGGGCGTTCGAACTCGGCCTCGTCGGCGCCGAGGAACTGGCGGGCATGGATGACGCCGCCATCCTGCGCCTGGTGTTTCGCGACGGATTCACGTCGCGCCGGGTGGCCGGGGATCTGTCCGGCCGTGGCGTGGGGCTCGCCGCCGTATGGGCCGAGGCCGCGCGCCTGGGCGGAACGGTCGAGTTGGAAAACAATCCCGGCCGGGGGAGCCGATTCGTGATCGAGGTTCCCCTTGAGCCGCGCAAGACGTCCGTGGAGAGTTTATGACCGAGCACCTTGACCTCGCCGCTTTTCTGCGCGCCCTGGCCGACCGCACCGACGCCTTTTTTCGCGAGGAACTCGGCCTCCTCCTGTCGCCACCGGTCTTCCAGGTCGACGACGTGCAAAAGCTCGACCTGCGCCACACCACGGCCATCCTGAGCGCCGCCGGACAGCTCAAGCTCTACCTGGCCTACAGCTTCGACGCCGCGCTGCTCGACGCAGCCTTTGTCGCCTACACCGACGGCCTCGACATCGGCGAGGAAGAACGCGAGGACGCCATCCAGGAAACCGCGGGCGACATCATCAACATCATCGTCGGCAACGCCCTGGCCGACGTCTCCGGAAAAGGCCCGGCCATCACGCTTTCCCCGCCCATCATCCTGACCGAGGCCAAGTCCGTCATGCGCCACCGGGCGGCCAAGTTCGCCTCGGCGGAACTGTCGGCCGATCCTGGGCGGCTCAGCATCCACCTCATCGGGCCGGGGGAACTTTTCAACGACTCCCTGGAATACGTGAAGGAGTAGGGCATGAAACCGCTTCGCATCATGGTGGTGGACGACTCCGGCCTCACCGTCAAAAAAATGGTCAAGATGCTGGAAGGCCTCGGGCACGAGGTGGCGGCCGTGGCCACGACCGGCCAGGAAGCCGTGGACGCCTACGCCGCCGTGGCTCCGGACATCGTGGCCATGGACATCACCATGCCCGACCTCGACGGCATCGAGGCCACCCGCCGCATCATGGCCGTCTCTCCCGACGCCCGCATCGTCATCGTCACCTCCCACGGCCAGGAACAGATGGTCATGGACGCCATCGAAGCCGGGGCCAAGGGGTATATTCTGAAACCGGTCAAGCCGGAGAAGCTCAAGGAAACCCTCGAAACCGTGGCCGCAAAGTATCTCGCATGAACGCCTCCATGCTCGAAAGCGCGTTGCTCCAGACGCATTTCGACGTGATCCCTTTCGGCATCTATGTCGTGGATGTTTCGAGTTACGAAATCGTCTTCGTCAACAAGCACTTTCGGGACATGCTGGGCGCGGCCGAAGGGCGCAGGTGCCACGAGGTGATCTTCGACGAACCCGGCCCCTGCCTGCATTGCCGCATTCCCGAACTGCTCACCGACGCCGGCATGCCCAATGGCGTCACCGTGATCTACGACCATTACAACGAGCGCGAGGAACGCTGGTACCAGATGCAGGAAAAGACCATGGGCTGGCCCGACGGCCGCGTGGTCAAGTACGCCATCGCCGTGGACATTTCCGAGCTCAAGGATACGCAGAACCGCCTCGCCGAGGCCCATGCCGAGCTGGCCATCCGCAACAAGGAGCTCGCCGGCCGCAACCGCGTGCTGCAGGAGAACATCGAGCTGCGCGAACACGTCGAGCGTATCGCCCGCCACGACCTCAAAGCGCCCCTTTCGGCGCTCATCGGCCTGCCCCAGGTGCTGCTCGACAACTACGACCTGCCCCCCGACGCCGAGAAGGTGGTGCGACTCATCGAGCAGGCCGGCCATTCCATGCTCGAAATGCTCAACCAGTCCCTGGTGCTCTACCGCCTGGAAACCGGAGCCTACGACCTTTCGCCCCAGCCCCTGGATCTCGCGGACATGGTCCGGCGCACGGCCGCGCGCCTGGCTACCATGTCCGTGGCCCGCAGCCGCACGATCCGCCTGATGCGAAACGGCGCGCTCCTGGCTCCGAAGGACGTCGTCCCCCTCGACGGCGACGCGCTCCTGCTCGACCCCATGCTGCAAAACCTGCTGGTCAACGCCCTGGAAGCCTCGCCCCAGGGCGGCGAGGTCGTCATCGACATCCGCGACGACGATCCCGCGACCCTGGCCGTGGTTCTGTCCAACCAGGGGGAAGTGCCCGCAGGCATCCGCGACCGAATGTTCGACAAGTACGTCACCATGGGCAAGCGCGGCGGCACGGGGCTCGGCGCCTATTCC
>DQED01000214.1:2433-4140 GCA_003525525.1 Desulfovibrio sp. | reverse complement strand
TTCGCGCACGTTGCCGGGCCAGGTGTACGCGCCGAGGGCCTGGAAAAACTCTTCCGTCACGCCCTTGGTCGGCAAACGGTAGCGCTCGCAGAAGCGGTTCATGTAGTGCAGCGCCAGGGGCTTGATGTCCTCCACCCGCTCCCGCAGCGGCGGCAGGGTGATGACGATGGTGCGCAGCCGGTAGAGCAGGTCCTCGCGGAATACGCCGCTCGCCGCCATGACCGAAAGGTCGCGGTTGGTCGCGGCCACGAGCCGGAAATCGCTTTGCAGCTCGTTCTTGGAGCCCACAGGCCGGAAGCGGCCGTCCTGAAGCACGCGCAGGAACGTCTTTTGTATGCCCTGGGACAGCTCGCCGATCTCGTCGAGAAAGAGCGTGCCGCCGTCGGCCAGCTTGAACAGCCCGTCGCGGTCGCGGTCCGCATCGGTGAACGCGCCCTTGACGTGGCCGAAGAGCACGCTTTCGACCAGCGTTTCCGGCAGCGCGGCGCAGTCCACCACCACGAAGTTGTTGGTGGCGCGGGAGGAATTGGCGTGTATGGCGCGGGCGAAGAGCTCCTTGCCCGTGCCGGTCTCGCCGCCGATCAGCACCGAAGCGTCGGAATCGGCGGCCTGGGCCACGAGGTCGAGGCAGGCCTCCATGGCCTGTCCCGTGCCGATGATGCCTTCGCGCTTGAGCGCGGCGCGCGGCCGGCGCGCGGCCTTCTGGGCGCGGTATTCCAGGGCGCGCGTGAGCGGCAGGGTGACGCGGTTGGGGGTGAGCGGCTTCTGGATGTAGTCCCAGGCCCCGGATTTGATGGCCAGCGCCGCGCCCTCGGGGTCGTCCTGTGCGGTGACGATGATGATTTCCGGCGAGCCCGGCGCGGCGCGCAGTTCGGGCAGCAGATCCAGGCCGTAGCCGTCCGGCAGGCGCAAATCGAGGAGCACCACGTCGAAGCGGCCCGCGGCCAGCGCCCCGCGCCCGTCCGCCAGCGACCCTGCCCAGGCCAGGCCATGGCCCAGCCGCCGCATGAGCGCGCCGAATGTTTCCTTCAGGATAGCGTCGTCGTCGATGAGGAGGATGTGGGCCATAAGCTATCGGAGAGACCCTACATTATTGCATGCTTCAACGCATCTAACAAAGGATAAATCATCGGGGCTATTGACGTCGACGTGGAAAATACATTCAAACAATCCTGCAAAATCTTATAGAGAAGATCTTTATCTTCTATATTTCTTTCTATCCTATTAATATATAACTCCCTGTCCTTATGCCCGCTGTCATATATTTCTTTCAATAATGATTGCAATCCTTCATGAAGTACTGACTTTCCAGCATTTGCTTGGATAGTCATATTTTGATCTACTACTGGCGATATCAATGTAACACTACCGCCATCCCCACCAATCAACCCATCCCCGCCATTTGCCTCTATTTTCCCATTTCCCTTTATACTATCCCTAGCTATTATTACTATATTTCCTCCATCTCCACCCCTAGAAGGTTTATTATCAGACATAAGAAGTCCATTCCTAGCAAGCACAACATTTAAAAGGGGACATTTGACAACAAACAACTAGGGCACTTGAAAATTTTTAAATTATCAAGTGCCCTAGCATGCCGCCCTTATTCTTCCTTCTTCCTGCTCTCCGCGATCACCTTTTCGGCGATCGGCGGCGGGCATTCCTCGTAATGGTCGAAGGCCATGGTGAACGCGCCCTGGCCGCCGG
>DQED01000214.1:572-2380 GCA_003525525.1 Desulfovibrio sp. | reverse complement strand
CCCAGCACCTTGCCGCGCCGGCTGGAGAGGTCGCCGATGATGTCGCCCATGTATTCGTCCGGGCAGCTCACGGACACGAGCACGATGGGCTCGAGCAGCGAGATCTTGAGCTTTTCGCAGGCCGCCTTGAAGGCGATGGAACCGGCGATCTTGAACGCCATTTCCGACGAGTCCACGGTGTGGAAGGAGCCGTCGTAGAGCGTCACCTTGAAGTCCACCATGGGGTAGCCGGCGACGTAGCCGCGCGCGGCGGATTCCACCACGCCCTTGTCCACGGCCGGGATGTACTGGCGCGGAATCGCGCCGCCGACGATGGCGTCCACGAACTCGTAGCCCGCGCCGCGCGCCTGGCCTTCCATGCGGATCCAGCAGTCGCCGAACTGGCCACGGCCGCCGGTCTGCTTCTTGTGCCGGCCCTGCACCTCGACCTTGCCCTTGACGGATTCGCGGTAGGGAATCTTCGGGGCCTTGAGGACCGGGCTGACCTTGAAGCGGCGCTTGGCCTTTTCCACGGCCGTTTCCAGGTGCGTCTGGCCCATGCCGGACAGCAGGATGTCGCCGGTCTCTTCGTCGCGGGTGATGGAGAGCGTGATGTCCTCGTCAAGGAGCTTTGTCATGGCCGCGAACACCTTGTCCTCGTCGCCCTTTTCGGCAGGGGCCAGGGCGTAGGAAATCATGGGCGGCGGCAGGACCGGCGCGGGCACGATCACGGGCTTTTTCGGGTCGCACAGGGTGTTCCCGGTGGCCGTGTCCTTGAGCTTGGCCAGGGCGACGATGGAGCCGGGACCGGCAGGCTCCTTGGAGATGACGGTCTCCTTGCCGAGCGGCAAAAGAATCTGGCCGGCGCGCTCCAGGGTGTCGGTGACGGGATTTTGCAGGTCCTGGTTCGTGTTGAGCGTGCCCGTGAGCACCCGGGTCATGGACAGCTGGCCCGCGAAGGGATCGAAAAGCGTCTTGAAGACGAAGGCCACCACCGGGCCGGATTCGGAAACGGGGATGTCGCCGCTTTCCGTGGCGATGGTTTTCGGGCCGTCGGCCCCTTCCAGGGGGCCGGGCAGGAAATTCTGCACCGCGGCGAGAAGCCGGCCGCCGCCCATGTTTTTGAGCGCCGAACCGCAGCACACCGGGCACAGCTGGCCCGAAAGCGTGGCCTTGTGCACCGTGGCGAGCAGTTCCTCGGTGGAAATCTCCTCGCCTTCGAGGTAGCGCTCCATGAGCTGTTCGTCGGCCACGGCGATTTCCTCGACCATGGTCTCGCGCAGGGTCTCGACCTCGTCGGCCATGTCGTCGGGAATGGGGCCTTCGGTCACGCCGCCCTTGTCGTCGAAGAGATAGGCCTTGCCCTCCAGGACGTTGACCACGCCCGTAAACGCTTCCCTGGCGCCGATGGGCAGGTTCTGGACGTAGGTCTTGACCCCGAGCTTCTCGCGGATGCCGGAAAGCGCCATGTCGAAATCGGCGCGGTCGCGGTCCATTTTATTGATGAAAAAGACGGCGGGCAGGCCGAGCTTGACGACCTCGCCCCAGAGTTTCTTGGTCAGCGGCTTGACGCCGTCCACGGCATCGACGACGAAGACGACGCCGTCCACGGCGCGCAGCAGAAAGGGCAGGTCGCCGTTGAAGCTGCCGTCGCCGGGGACGTCCAGGAGAAAGTGGCGGTTTTTATTGAACTGGTAGGTGGCCAGGCCCGGCTGCGTGCTGCCCCGGCGTTTGATTTCCTCGGGCTCGTAGTCGAGCGCCGTGGTTCCCTCCTCGATCTTGCCAAGGCGCCCCACGGCTCCGGTGGTAAAAAGGAGCATTTCGGCCAC
>DQED01000214.1:0-540 GCA_003525525.1 Desulfovibrio sp. | reverse complement strand
TCCGACATTCCCTTCTCCCTTGTTGTCGCGTTCGGTAACTGCAAAGCATGCCGACATGAGTGCAACCCAAAGACGCAAATGGCGCATCCGCGCAGGAAACGCGGTTTCGTGCGGGGGCGACGCAGGGGGCATCGCAGGGCGGGGCCGCGCGGGAGCGGGCCGCAAGCGCCGTATGGCCAACCGCCGGGGAAGGCGGCGTGGAGTCTTTGCAAACCAAGAGAAAGAACGGAGCGCGCGTTTCCGGGCCGCTTGCGGCCCTTGGCTTTTGCACGAGTTTAGGCATAGTGAGGCAGGCGTCACCCCCTTGTCAAGACGGCAACTCCTTGAAATCACAAAATCTACGGAAAAACCGTAATAAAAACGACACCGTGCAGCCACTCTTTTTACACCCGCGTGATCTGGACCTCGACGCGCCGCACCTGTTCTGGGCCACGCCGCCGGACGACGCCCTGACCGCGTCGCTCGCCACCCTCGGCCAGACCACCCCGGCCCTGGTCTTTCCCGGCGAAGGCCGGCCCGTGCTGGCCGCGGGCGCGCGCA
>DQED01000138.1:1929-3407 GCA_003525525.1 Desulfovibrio sp. | reverse complement strand
GCGGCGGCCACGCCGCGCAGGCGCAGGGCGTTGTTGATCAGTCCCTCGCAATCCTCCGGGCCGGTGCCCGTACGCTTGAGCATTGCTTGCGATATCCTGATAACGCCCACCTGTCCATCATGGAACAGGTCGATCTGCCCCAGAACCTCGGACCACAGGCGCAGCCGGTTCATGGTCCACTGGTTTTTTATCAGCGCCCCGGTGACGCCCACGTCGAGTCCGCCCCGGATCATCTCCGCCACGAGCTCCAGGCTTTCGGCCGTGGTGCCGCCGAAGCTGAAGAATCCCGTGTCCGTGGCCAGGGCCGTGTAGAGCGCCTGGGCGATGGGGCCGGTCAGGGGCACGCCCAGGTCCTTGGCCAAAAAAGCCACCATTTCGCCTGTGGCGCAGCGTTTCGAATCGACCCAGTTGACGGCGCCGAAGCCGGGATTGCCCAGGTGGTGGTCGATGACGGCCATGCGCGCCGGGTCGAGGGCCTGTTGCAGGTTGCCCAGGCGCGGACCGTCGCCGCAGTCGAGCACGAGCGCCAGGTCGTAGCCGTCGTCGGGCGGCGTGTCGAGGAGCGGCGCGGGCAGTTCCATCCAGCCGTACTGCGGCGGCACCGGAGAATCGTTCAAGAGACTGAAGGACTTGCCCAGGGCTTCCAGAATGAAGCCCATGGCCGCGGTGGAACCCAGGGCGTCGCCGTCCGGGGAGGCGTGGGCGGCGACCACGAAGGAGCCGCCCTGGCGGATGCGCCGGGCGATCTCATGCCTCGGGTCGGCCATAGACCATGTCCTCCAGGTAGGTATCGCGCGCGAACCTGAGCTCCGGCACGAATTTCATGCGCAGCCGCTGCCCGAGCAGGGTGCGCAGAAAGCCCTTGGCCTGCTCCAAAGCCTTGGCCGCCGCGGCGAGGCGGGCCTCGTCGCCGCTTAACGTGTAATAGATCCGGACGATGGACATGTCGGCATTGAGGGCCGCGCCGCTTACGGTCACGAGTTCCAGGCGGGGATCCTTGACGTCTTCGGACAGGGCGATGGCCATTTCCCGGGCGATCTGGTCGGCCAGGCGGCTCGAACGGCGCGTAGGGGTGCGCTTCATGAAAGATTTCGATGCCTCACAAAGAGAGGATGGCGATGTCGTCGTCCACGAGCTCGGCCGCGGCCACGGCGATCACCATGTTGAGGGCCTTTTGCAGCAGGCCCCGGGCGTGGGTGGCGTCGGCGGAGACGGTGACGGCGGTCAGGACCAGGGTGTCCCACGACTCCTGCATGGCCGTTTCGGCCACGGCCACGTTGAATTTGTTGCGCAGCTTCATCTTGAGGCTCTGGGCCACGCGGCGTTTCCCCTTGAGCGAATCGTTGCCGTGCAGGGCGAATTCCAGGGTCAGGACGCCGACAACCATGCCGTGAAGTCCTCATCGAAGCGCCGGGCCGGAGCGCACGCGCCTCCGGCCCGGCGGCCCGTTACAGCGTGGCCTTTTCTTCCACGGACTC
>DQED01000138.1:173-1891 GCA_003525525.1 Desulfovibrio sp. | reverse complement strand
CCTTGACGTCGTCCTTGAAGCGCCGCAGCGAGGCGAGCTTGCCGGTGTAGACCACCACGCCGTCGCGCAGCAGGCGCACGCCGGCGTTGCGGGTGAGCTTGCCGTCCAGGACGCCGCAGCCGGCCACCATGCCGACCTTGGGCACGCTGAAGGTGTCGCGCACCTCGGCCTGGCCCAGGTACTGCTCGCGGATGACCGGGGCGAGCATGCCGGACATGGCGTCCTTGATCTCGCCCACGAGCTTGTAGATGATGTCGTAGAAGCGGATGTCGACGCTCTCGCGTTCGGCCATCTCCTTGACCTTGATGGTCGGGCGCACGTTGAAGCCGATGATGATGGCGTCGGAGGCCGAGGCGAGCAGGATGTCGGACTCGGTGATGGCGCCCGCGCCGGTGTGGATGATGTTGACCTTGACCTTCTCCGTCGACAGCTTGTTGAGCGCGTCGGCGATGGCTTCGAGCGAGCCCTGCACGTCGGCCTTGAGCACGAGGTTGAGGGTCTGCGCCTCGGCTTCGGGCCTGCTGGCGAGGAAGGTTTCGAGGGTGACCTTGGAGGCCTTGCCGAGCTCGCGTTCGCGCTGCTTGGTGGCGCGGCCGTCGGCGATGCGGCGGGCGACCTTGTCGTCCTCGACCCCGACGAACTCGTCGCCGGCCTCGGGCACGCCTTCGAAGCCCTGCACCTCGACCGGGATGGCCGGTCCGGCTTCCTTGATCTTGCGGCCCTGGTCGTCGAACAGGGCGCGCACGCGGCCGGAGAAGACGCCGCACACGAACGCGTCGCCCTGGTGCAGCGTGCCTTCCTGGATGAGCACCGAGGCCACCGGGCCCCGGCCCTTGTCCAGGCGGGCTTCGACGATATGGCCCCGGGCGCGCTTGCTCGGATTGGCCGAGAGCTGCAGGACTTCGGCCTGGAGCAGGATCATTTCGAGCAGTTCGTCGAGTCCGAGCTTCTGCTTGGCCGAGACGTTGGCGAAGATGGTCTCGCCGCCCCAGTCTTCGGGCACGAGGCCCAGTTCGCCGAGTTCGCGCTTGACGCGGTCCGGGTTGGCGTCGGGCTTGTCGATCTTGTTGACCGCGACCACGATGGGCACGCCGGCGGCGCGCGAGTGGTTCACGGCCTCGCGGGTCTGGTCCATGACGCCGTCGTCCGCGGCCACGACCAGGACCACGATGTCCGTGACCTGGGCGCCGCGGGCGCGCATGGCGGTGAAGGCTTCGTGGCCGGGGGTGTCCAGGAAGACGATGTCGCCCCGGGCGGTGGTCACGTGGTACGCGCCGATGTGCTGGGTGATGCCGCCGGCTTCGCCGGAAACCACGTTGGAGGCGCGGATGGCGTCGAGCAGCGACGTCTTGCCGTGGTCGANNTGGCCCATGATGGTGACGACCGGGGGCCTGGGCTTGAGATCCTCGGGCTTGTCCGCTTCCTCGGCGATCAGGTAGTCGTCTTCGGAGAAGCCGAACTTCTCGACTTCGAAGCCGAATTCCGAAGCGGCCAGCGTTGCGGTCTCCACGTCCAGGGACTGGTTGATGGTGACCAGGGCTCCGAGTCCGAGCAGGACCTTGATGAGGTCCTGCGCCTTGGCGCCCATCTGCTTGGCCAGATCCGAGACCCGGATGGTTTCCTCCATGCGGATCTTGCGTTTGGCCGCCTTCATGGGCTGGGCGCTGGCGTCGATCTTGGTCGGCAGGAAGTCCTCGCGCGATTTCTTGCGCTTGAAC
>DQED01000138.1:0-163 GCA_003525525.1 Desulfovibrio sp. | reverse complement strand
CCTTCTTCTTGCCGCCCTTGCCCGCGCTGGCGCTCTTGCGGCGCTCCTCGTCGGTTTGCGGCGTGAATTCCACCACGCGGCGGTCTTTCTTGCGTTTTTTCGCGCTGTCGTCGCCGGGCAGGGGCATGCCGGGCACGGGCCGACCCGCAGGCCGGGGCGCGCC
>DQED01000254.1 GCA_003525525.1 Desulfovibrio sp. | reverse complement strand
GGCGCGCCGCAGCCTGGCGCGGGTGCGGGAGGGGATTCGAAGGGGATGCCCACCGCCCGCCAGTAGGATACGAGTTCGGCCGGATAGCGGGGAACGACCACGGAAGCGGCCTCGTGGGTTCCCAGGCAGTCGGCGGAAAGAGCCAGCCCCGTGACCGCGTCCACGAGCTGGCGGCGGTGCACCGGGCAGGGGCCGAGGCGCGTCACGCCCGGGATGATCCTCGCCGTGACGCGGCGGGGGCAGTCCGGGCCGGGCAGTTGCCGGCTTTCGGCGCAGACCTCCACCTCGCGGATGTTGCACCACGAAGGCGTGGCCAGGCGCGAGCCGTGGGGCTCCACGGCGCGGAAGAGCTCGAACAGGATCGGCCCGGCGTGGACCGCGCCCGAGATGCCCTTGACCGGCGTGCCGTCCATGTTGCCGACCCAGACGCCGACGACCCGGTCCGCGCTGTAGCCCACGGCCCAGGCGTCGCGGTGGCCGTAGGAGGTGCCGGTCTTCCAGGCCACGGCAGGCACGGCCAGGGCGCGTTCCCAGGACGTGGGCAGGTCCGGCCGCTCCACCTTGGCCAGCATCTCCGTGACCAGCGCGCTGGCCTCGGGGGAATAAAGGCGCGTCGCGGCCCCGGCCGGACCGGCAAGGACCTTGGGCGGCCGGTGTTCGCCGCCGCAGGCCAGGTCGGCGTAGGCGTCGGCCAGGGATAAAAGCGTCACCTCGCCGCCGCCGAGGACCAGCGACAAGCCGTAGTAGGCGGCCGGCTTGTCCAGGGTCGAAAGCCCCCCCCTGTGCAGCAGGTCCAGGAACCGCGCCGTGCCCACGTCGTTTAAAAGCCGCACCGCCGGCACGTTGAGGGAGGCGGTGAGCGCCTGTTCCGTGGTCACGCGGCCGCGAAACAGGCCGTCGTAGTTTTTCGGCTTGTAGCCGCCGAAGGCGGTGGGGATGTCCAGGAGCTGGCTTTGGGGAAAGACGAGCCCGGCGTCCATGGCCATGGCGTAGAGAAAGGGTTTGAGCGCCGAGCCGGGCGAGCGGCGGATGGTCGCGCCGTTGATCTGGCCGAAGCGGGCGTCGCCGAAAAAGTCCGTGGACCCGACCATGGCCAGGACGTCGCGGCTGGCGACGTCGAGGACCACGGCGGCCACGGCCCCGATGCCCTGGGCGGCGAGCGCGTTTTTGCGGCCGCGCAGGATGTCCGCCGCGACCTTTTGCAGCGCGGGGTCGAGGGTCGTGTCCACGCGCGCGGCGTTTCCCGCCGCCTCGCGCGCCAGGTCGCAGAACTGCGGCGCGACGAAGGGCGGTTCCATGAGCTTTCGCGGCACGGGCGCGGCCATGGCCGCGGCGGCGTCGGCGGCAGGGATCACGCCCCGGCGGGCGAGCCCCGCAAGGAGCGCGTCGCGGGTGGCTTTGGCCCGCCTGGGATGGCGCACGGGGTCCAGGGCGTTGGGCGCGCGCGGCAGCACGGCAAAAAGCGCGGCCTCGGCCAGGGAGAGGCGGTCCGGGGTCTTGCCGCAATAGAGCATGCTGGCCGCGCCGATGCCGACGATGTTGCCGCCGTAGGGGGCCATGTTGAGGTAGCGTTCCAGAATGGCGTTTTTCGACAGCCGCCGCTCCAGAGCCAGGGCGGCCAGGGCCTCGCGGCATTTGGCGACAAGCGTGCGGGACTTGGGCTCGGCGAGCCGCGCGAGCTGCATGGTAATGGTCGAGCCGCCGGAGACGACGTGCCCGGCGCGCAGGTTGGAGACGGCCGCGCGCGCAAGCGACAGCGGGTTGACCCCGGGGTGGCGGTAGAAATGCCTGTCCTCGGCGGCGACCACCAGCCGGGGCAGGATGGGGGCGATGGCGGACAGGCGCGTGGGAAAGCGCCAGGCCTCGTCCTGGGCGAGGTAGAGGCGCAGCGGCACGCCGTTTCGCGCCGCGACCACCGTTGCGCCCGGCGGCGCGAGCGCGGCCAGGGGAAAGGGCAGGCGCGAAGCGAGCAGCCACAGGCCGCCTGCGGCCAGGAGCGCAAGGACGGCGGCGCACGCGGCGGCGCGAAGGAGGCGGCGTTTCGTGGCGACGCCGCCTAGTGGCCGGCCCTGGCGCACAGTTCGCGGTAGTTGGCCAGGATTTCCAGCATGTCGAGCTGCTGGTGCACCCGGCAGATGCATTCCTCGACCTGGATGGGTTTGACCAGGAAGTCGTTGGCCCCGACCTTGAGGAACTTGACGGTCTGCGCCCCGCCTTCGGCCGAGACGCCGATGACGGCCAGCTTGTCCTTGGCCCAGGTGGCGCGCAGTTCCTCGATGAGCCCGAACCCGTCGAGGTGCGGCATGTTGTAGTCCGTGACCACGAGGCTCACGTCGCCTTCCCGGCGCAGCACGTCGAGGGCTTGCCTGCCGTCCTCGGCCTCGAGAACCTGCAGGTTGAGGTTTTTGAGCAGCTTCGTGAGGTGCAGCCGGAACAGCCGGGAATCGTCCACCACCAGCGCCTTGAGGAACTGGTTCTTGTACAGCCTCTCGATGAGCCGCTCCATGGCCGCCATCTCGGACATGGTCTTGACGAAATAATCCACCACGTTCTGCTCCAGGAGCTTGTGGCGGACCTCCTCGTCGAAGGTGGCGGTCATGACCACGGAGGGGATGCCGAGCGATGTGGCCAGGGGCACGATGCCGCCGTCCTCGTCGTCGGGCAGGTTGCGGTCGAGGATGGCCACGAAGATGGCGTCGCGCTTTTCCGTCATGGCCTCTTTGGCCTCGGCCAGGGTGTGGGCGACGAGGGTGGGAAAGGGCGTGGCCTCGGCGATGTGCTGGCTGATGATCTTGGCTTGGACGCGGCTGTCTTCCACGACCAGGACGTGGCGCAGTTCGTTCATGATACCATCCTTATGCTTCCCGGATCATGGGCGAAGCATAAGAGATGGGACGGCCGGTGGCAAGCCGGCCGCGACGCGCTACCAGTGCCGGGCCATGGCGTAGGGGGTCATTTCCCGGCGGAACGTCTCGGCGTCGACGGTGGAGACCGTGGGCGCGGAAAAGGACGCCCCCGTCCCGGCAAGCGCCCCCACCGTGGCGTCCATGGGCAGGGTGCGGTTGGCCGCGGCCACGATGTTGTTGTTGCGGGCGTCGATGACCTCCACGGCGAAGCGCACGCCGCCGGGCGTGACCACGTAGGTGCCGGCCACGACCAGGGTCGCGGTGGCGCGGCCCACGGCCAGGGCCTGGGCGTCGCGGGTCAGCGCGAATTCGCCCTGGCCTTTGCTCACCATGATGTCCCCGGCCTTGCGGATCTCCTGGACGTTGTAGCCGAGCGCCACCAGGGCCGTGGACAGCTCCTGGCCGAAAAGCCGCGCCAGGGGCGAGGCGCGGCTCAAGTCGCTCAGATCCGCCGGCGTGGTCACCACCACCCAGTAGAGCCCCCGGCTGTTGTCGCGGGTGTACATGCCAAGGCGCGGCACGAGCTGGCGGTCGAGCTCCCCGGCCAGGGCCATGGCCACCTCGGGGTATTGCGGTTGGGGCGGCGGCGCGTTGCCGCCGCAAAGCGCGGCCATGAGCAGCGGCGCGAACACGAACGGCAGAAGCAGAAGCGGCAGGGCGCGAAGGGCGTTTTTCATGGCGGCCTCCTTGGTCATTGGCCTTGGGCCGGCTTGGGCGCGGGTTGCGGCGCTTGTCCGGGCGCGGATTGCGGGGCGGCATTTTGGGCCGGCGCCGGCGCCGGCGCGGGTT
>DQED01000156.1 GCA_003525525.1 Desulfovibrio sp. | reverse complement strand
CATAACCGGCCGCGCCGGCCGCCGCCACGCCCTGCTCATGCGCGCCTACGGGACGCGCGTGGTCGCCGGGGTCACGCCTTTTCGCGGCGGCCAGGACGTGGAGGGGATTCCCGTCTACGACACCGTGGCCGCGGCCGTGGCCGCGCACGACATCGCCCTTTCGGTGNNCGCCGGCGCGGCCGACGCCGTCCTGGAGGCGGCCGAGGCCGGCATCGCGCGCATCGTCTGCATCACCGACGGCGTGCCGCAAAAAGACATGCTCGCCGTGCGCGCGGCCCTGGCCGGCCGCGAGGTTCTGTTGCTTGGGCCCAACACGCCGGGCCTGCTCGTGCCCGGGATCATGCAGGCCGGCATCATGCCGCCCGATCCGTTCACGCCCGGGCCTGTGGCGGTCTTTTCCCGCAGCGGCACGCTGACGTACGAGGTCTGTTCGCGGCTTACGGCGGCGGGCATCGGCCAGGCCGTGGCCGCGGGCATCGGCGGCGACCCCTTCGGCGGCGCGGATTTCAAGGCGCTTTGCCGCATGGTGCAGGGCGACGACCGGGTGCGCGCCGTGATGCTCATCGGCGAAGTGGGCGGGCGCGCCGAGGAGGATGCGGCCGCCTATCTGGAGGCGACGCATTTTCCCAAGCCCGTGGCGGCGTTCGTGGCCGGCCTGTCCGCGCCGCCCGGCCGGGCGCTCGGGCATGCCGGCGCGCTGCTCGAGCGCCCGGGGGGCATCGCCGCCAAGCTGGCCTGCCTGTCCCGGGCGGGCATTGCCGTCTGCCCGGAACTCGGCGAAGTGGCCGGGGTCATGGCCGGGCTCTTGTGCGGGGGCTAACGCTCCAGTAATCCTTTCCTTTTTTCTTCCGTTTCCGCCATTATATAAAGTTCCGGCGGCGGCATGCCGAGGAGCTCCTCGAGGTCCCGGCGTTCGCTCAGGCGCGGGTCGAGCCAGGCGGCGAACGCCGCCTGCGGCACGACGAGGGGCATGCGTTCGTGGATGGCGGCCATCTGCGTCGAGGCCGGCCGGGTGAGGATGGCCGCCGTGTCGCGGACTTCGCCCGCGTCGGTCACGGCGCGTTCGTAGATGCCGGCCAGGGCCATGACCGGCGCATGGGGCAGGGTGAGGAAAAAGCGCGTCTTGCCGCCGCCCGGTTCCTTGCGCCACTCGAAGAAGCCCTGCGCCGGGATCAGGCAGCGGCGGTAGCGGATCGCTCCACGAAACGAAGGCTTCTCCAGCACGGTTTCCGTCCGGGCGTTGATCATGGGGCGCGCGGCGGCATCCTTGCGAAACGCCGGGATGAAGCCCCAGCGGAAAAGGCCGGCCATGCGCCGGCCGCTCTCCCGCGCCGTGAACACGGCTTCGATAAGCTCCCCGGGAAAGATCTCCGGCCGGGCCGGCACGTTTTGCGGCAGGTCCGGCACGCCCATGGCTTCGGCCAGCAGCCGGCGCGGCACGGCCAGGGCGAATCGTCCGCACATGGCGTCTCCTTTGCGGGTGTTGCGGGGCGGGGATGGGGCAGGAGGACGCCTCCGGCGGGAAGGCAGGGGCCGGGGGCTCCTCCTGGACCACCCCGATGGGCTGCTTTTGTATCTCTCCGACTTGCCGGCATGCATGTTTCCGGGAAAGTCGGATTTTCGCGATGCCCGAGAATTTTCCCAATCATGGCAGCCCCGGCGCGCCCTGGCAAGGCAGAGTGCGCCGGCTGGGCCCGGGATTTGCTAGAGGAAGCGGGAAATCTCGATCCTGGGGGAGGGGAATGCACGAACAGGCCGGATTCACAGTCTTTTTTGTGTCCCGCCCGATGCGATTCCCCGCGGGTACGCCTCACATTGTAACAAAGTTACACAGTGCATGACCACGTTGCCGCCGCCGCCGTCCGCGGATCCCGCCAGCGAATACCAGCCCATTCCCCTGGCGCACCTTTTTCCCCATGCGCCCGGGGAATTCGAAGTCTACCTGCGCCACGGCGACAGCCATACGCTCTTTGCCCGCGACGGCGAGGCGCTCACGTCGGACCGGAGGGGAATACTCAAGGAATACGGCGTTTCCGTGGTCTATATCCACCGCGAGCAGCGGGAACGCTACCGGCGCTACATGCGGCGCAACCTGCCGGCGGCGCTGCTCGGGCAGGAGATGCCGCAGGCGCAGAAGGCGGCGGTCTTCTACCACGACTGCTGCGCCATCGTGCGGGAACTCCTGCGCGAACGGCTGCCGCAGGGGCTTTCGGACGTCCACGGCCGGCTGTTCGTGGCCTACGCCCGGGACTGCGTGTCCTTTTTGTGCACCGAGGCCGGGCTTGCGCGCATGGGCGCGCTCATGGCCCACGACTATGACGTCTACAGCCATGGCGTGCACGTGTTCGTGTACACCGTATTCATGCTCAAGTCCCTGGGCCTGCCCCAGCCCGTCATCCTCCAGGCCGGGGTGGGGGCGCTGTTGCACGACAGCGGCAAGGAAGGCGTGGAAGCGGCGATCCTGCGCAAGCCCGGCCGCCTCACCCCGGAGGAATTCCTGGCGATCCGGGAGCATCCCGTCCTCGGCGCGCGGTTATGCCGGCCGCTGGCCCTGTCGCGGCTGGCCCGGGAATGCATTCTGCTGCACCACGAAAAGCTCAACGGCCTGGGCTATCCCCGCGGGCTTTCCGGCGACGCCATTCCGGTGCACGCGCGCGCGGTGTCCCTGGCCGACGTCTACGACGCGCTCACGTCGCGGCGCGTCTACGCCGACGCGGTGCCGCCCTTCGAGGCGCTGCGCATCATGCGCCACGAAATGGCCGGCTCCTTCGACCTGGAACTCTACAAGCGGTTCGTCATGCTTCTAGGCGGCGCGGCGTTGCTGTAACCGTAGGGCCGTATGGCCACGGCCTGCCGTACGAAGGCGGCGAGCGCTGCGTTGCGACGCGTCACGCACGCAACCCCGCGCCACGACAGGCCATACGTCTCGCGGTCCTTGATGCCGGCCCCTGGATCGCGTAGCCGCAGGCAAAGGAGGAGCGCATGGTCAAAAGCCCGGTCAACATCAGCCTCAACATCTCCACGCACGGCAAGCCGTTTCATTTCCTGCTGGCTGCGCTGTTGGCCCAGATCGTGGTGTCCCCGTTCGTCGCGGGGGAGGTGGCGGGCGTCGCCCAGGATCTGATCTTCCTGTTCCTGATGGGGGCCGCATTGCACGTGGTGCGGCAAAGCCGGCTGTTTCCGCTCATCCTGTGCCTGTCCGTCCTCTGCGCCGTAAGCGTCGTGGGGAAATATATCCTGGACGGCGTCGGTCCGAGCATTTTGAGCGACGCCCTGGGTGCGCCCGTGATCCTGCTGACCGCGGTGGAGGTCACGCGTTACCTTGCCCGGCAGAAACGGGTCGATCTGGACACCGTGCTCGGCGGGTTGTGCGTCTATCTGTTCTTGGGCGCTTTGTGGTTCGTGTTCTATTCCCTGCTGTACCGGGTCGTGCCGGGCTCCTTCGCCTTCACCGTGCACGGCGAGCTCCCGACCCTGGAGGGGGCGGACCGGTTGCTGTTCTTCTTCAGCTACATCACGTTGCTTACCACGGGTTACGGCGATATTGTTCCCCTTTCCCCTCCTGCCCAGACGCTCGCCGTGTTGGAGGGCATCACCGGACAGTTCTACCTGGTGTTTTTCATGGCCCGCCTGGTCGGGTTGCACGTGGCGGGAAAGGAATAGCCGAAGCGCGGCGGCCGTGCGGCGCGTCCTACCGTCCGGCGGCCGCCAACCGGGCGGGGATGTCCCATTTCCGGCACAGCGCGGCCACCGCCGGAGGCACGAGCGGTTCCCAGGCCCCGCCCGACGCCATCAGCCGGCGCACGTCCGTGCCCGAAATGCCCTTGTCCTCGGGCGGCACTTCCCACAGCATCTCGATACGAAGCGCAAGCGCCTCGAAGTACTCCCGTTTACGGCGGCCCCAGGCGTCGTAGATGGTGAGGAAAAAAAGCGCGTCCAGGGGCACGTAGTAGCGGTACAGTTCCGGGAAGTTGACCGGGAAGGGCACCACCGTGAAGTCCGCCTCGGACGCGCCCGCCGCGACGAGCGCCGCGCGGACCATGGCCTGGCGCTCGAAATAGGTCAGCGGATTGGCGGCCGCTGCGGAACGCGCGGGGTCGGCGTTCTCGTCGCGGGTGTGGCCGGGGTCGGGGTTGGTGACGCCGACCACGAGATGGGCGCAACGCGCCCTGCCGGCCAGGAGATAGCGCAGATGGTCGTTGTGCAGCACCTGGAAACGGCCGTGGATGACGCCGACGGGCGCAAGGGATGCCGGCTGCGTCACGATTCCTCCACGCGGAAGGGCCGCACCGGGCCGGGATAGCAGGCCGGCGGGTCCGGCGTGTCGCGGATGCCGACGAGGCGCGCGCGCTCCAGGCCGTTGAGGATCAGGTAGGGCAGCTGGGTGCCGCGCACGAAACCCAGGCAGCCGGTCGCGGCGCTGACCTCGTCGAAGCGCGCCACCGCGTCCACGCGCTGCCCCGGGCCGTGCAGGCAAAGCGGCACGGGCTCGCCGCCGTGGATGAGCGGCCCGCTCGAGGGCGTCGAGTGGTCGGCCGTGACCGCGAAGAGCACCTCGGGATCGGCCAGCAGCGGCCCGGCGGCCCGGCCCAC
>DQED01000159.1:2505-3843 GCA_003525525.1 Desulfovibrio sp. | reverse complement strand
TCGACCTTCTCCCACCCCGCCTCCGCCAGGGCCGCCGGGAACCGGCGAAACGGCGTGCGCACGAGACGCACCCGTTCGCCGTATGCCGTCAAGCGCCGCCCGGCCTCGTCCAGGGCCTCCCTGTCCCTGTCGANNTCGAGCATCCCCCTAGAATGCCCGCCAAGCCCTGTGGTGGCGTCCAAAATTTTCATGCCCGGCCGGATGGCCAGATACTCCAGGACCTCCCTGAGCAGGACCGGGACGTGTACGGGCGCGGACAGCATGGCGTGCCTAGAGCTTGATCTTGACGCCCATGTCGGCCAGGGCGGCCAGATCCGCGTCGATGCGCAGGCCCACCTGCCGCCGCCGCTCTTCGAACTTGTTCTGGTTCCAGATTTCGAACTTCTCGCCCACGCCGGCGAGCACCAAATCCTTGTCCAGCTGCGCGTAGGTGCGCAGGTATGGCGGCACCAGGATGCGCCCCTGCTTGTCCAGNNACCTCCATGGCCCCGGAGATGAGGAACCGCTCCAGGTCGCGGATACGCGGGTCGAGCTTGTTCCCCTCCGCGAAGCTGGCCTCCACCTGCACCCAGACGTCCATGGGGTAGCCGGTGACGGCGCCGTCGAAGTTGTTGGTGAGCATGATCCGGCCGTCCTCGACGCGCGAAAGCACCTCCTCCCGGTACTCGGGCGGCAGCATCAGGCGACCCTTGGGGTCCAGGCTGCGGTAGGAATGGCCTCGAAACACGCTTCCTCGCTACGGCGGCTCACCACTTCTTACCACCTTTTCCCACATTCTCTCCATCAATAGCCCAGGAGTGTCAAGAAGAAACCACCCACACCCCAAAATCCCCGGAAAACCTGGATTTGGCGCTTCAAGCCTCCGAAAAACTCCTCGAAAATACTGGATAAAAAATCAGGAAGCGGGCATAGGGAGAACGGGGGTGCGGCAGCCGGCAAGGATATCCCTTGCCAGAAGGCGGCCGAGGCCGTCAGGGGGAGATGTTTTCGGGGCACACGTTGTTGCGGGAGCCGGCGTAGGGAGCGCAGGCGTTTTTTGGGGTCAAGAAGCACCCACGGAAGGGCAGCATGCGCGACAGGGCGAGTTTGGACATCCCGGTCGGACTGGAAGAAGAGTATTATCAGATCAGTCCGGACATTCTGCAGAGTTTCAGCAAGTTCCGTCCTCCGCTGAACATCTACCGCTTTCTGGAAAACGTCGGGCGCATCGCGTCCTATTACAAGGTCGGAGACCGCCTCTCCAAGGAACAGACCCAGGAACTGGCGGACCTCGTCGCCGAAGGCGTCATCTTCGTCTCGCGCGACGACCACCCCATCTACGTCAAGCACATCAGCTAC
>DQED01000159.1:1584-2490 GCA_003525525.1 Desulfovibrio sp. | reverse complement strand
ATCGCCGACATCTTCCAGATCGCGCTCACGCGGCGCATGGAGGCGTTCTTCGACCAGCCCGTGCGTTTGGCGTACGACAAGCTGCGCGACGACGCGCTGGTGCTCACGGAATACGTCTGGCAGGACTTCCACCGCTCCAAGGCCCTGGCCAAGCGGCACCACGGCACGCACAGTCTGGCCAACCACGCGGTCAACTGCGCCCTGCTCGGCCTGCACCTGTTCCTGGCCGCCCAGTCGGACGGCTTCCGCGAAGGGCGCAACGCCCGCACCGTCCTCGACCGCATGGTGCAGGGCCTGCTGCTGCACGACCTCGGCATGACGCGGGTGCCGACCCTCATCCGGGACAAGACGAAACCCCTTCTGCCCGATGAGATGCAGAAGATACGCGGCCATACCATGTCCGGCTACGAGATGCTCGCCCGCCTCGACATCAAGTTTCCGGAGATGGAACGCTGCGTGGCGGAGCACCACGAGCGCCTGGACGGCTCGGGCTATCCGCAGAAGCTCGGCATGGGGAACATTTCCGAGGCGGGACTGCTCACCGGCGTGGTCGATTCCTACTGCGCCATGACCAGCAAGCGCATCTACGCCCCGGCCATGGAACCGCTCGCCGCGGCCAAAAAGCTCCTGGAAGAAAACCGGCGCTACCCGGCGGACTACGTCAAACGGCTGCTCGCCTTCCTGGCCGGGTCGAAATAGGGCCGCCTTCCCACCAGCTTCCCACTTTTCCCACTTCCTCCCACCAGGGGGAGAGGGCGGCGCAGGGCGCAAGCGAGGTGCCCGAAAAGCCCCCGGACTCGCCTCCGGGGCTTCGCGACGCGCCGCCCGCCCCCGAAAGCGCCCCCTGCGGCCTCAGCCGGCAGGCGCGCACTCGAGGCGCAGTTCGCGGAAAATCTCGCCCAGGGG
>DQED01000159.1:219-1552 GCA_003525525.1 Desulfovibrio sp. | reverse complement strand
CTGTCGGCCTTGATCATGGCGTCGAGCACGAGGTGCAGGGGATCGGACGGGGCGACGCGGGGGATGTCGCGGCGGGCGGCCTCGGAAGCCTTGCGCGACATGCAGTGGCGGCAGGCGGCGCGGTAGGTCTCTTCGAAGTCGTCGTCGCCGAGGCTCGTGCGCAGGCTCGCCTCCAGGGCGCAGTCGTTGACGTCGGCAAGCAGCGTGCGCAGGCTGACCACGCCCCAGAACCGCCCCCGGCGCATGACGGCCACGGCGTCCATGTCCGGGCTTTTCTTCAAATGATCCCGCAGTTTGTCTGCAACGGCAGACATTTCCTCCTCGGCATCGACGGCAACGACGTCGGTGCGCAAGGCGTCGAAGGCGCGTTTGCTTATCATGGGCTCTCTCCGCTGGCGTGGTGCGCCAAGGGTATCCGGCTTCGCCCGGATTGGAAAGGGACGCGGCCGGCTTTTTCTGGCGCGACGGGCCGTTTTGCCGTATCTTGCGGCGCGATGTCCGTATCCGCCAAACTGTGAGGTTTCCCATGCGCGCACGCGCCCTTTTGACGCTTTTCGCCCTGCTGTCGCTGCTCGCCCTGGCCGCCCTGCCGGCCGTTGCCGAAGAGATCGACTGCGTCACCACCGAATGGAAGCTGCTCGGCGCCAACCACAAGGTCTGCGTCAACGCCTTCGACGACCCCGAAGTGCCCTGCGTGACCTGTTACATGAGCCAGGCGCGCACCGGCGGCATCTCCGGCGCGGTGGGTCTGGCCGAGGACCCCTCGGAGTTCTCGCTGGACTGCCGCCAGACCTGCGCGGTGGTGTTGCCCGAGAAATTCCCCAAGAAAAAGAAAGTGTTTTCCGAGGGAACCTCGGTGCTGTTCAAGGACACCCAGGTCACGCGCTTTTTCGACGAAAAGCGCAAGGCGCTGCTCTACCTGGCCGTGAGCCGCAAGATCGTGTCCGGTTCGCCCAAAAACTCCATCTCCACCGTGGTCATCCGCTGACGCGCCGCGCCCCATGTCCAGCCGCGATCCCGTAACCGTCGGCGTGGTCCTGGTCGACGACGACGGGCTCGTGGTCGAAGCCGACATCGAAGCCCGCCGGATGCTCGACCTCGAACTGGCCGGCGAAAGCGCGCCGAGATGGCGCGCCCTGGGGCTTTCGGATTCCATCCACAGCCCGCCGGCCGGGCAGGGCCGCCTCGTGCGCCGCGACGCCGCGGACGGCTCGCCGCGCTGGTTGCTCCTGTCCAAGCGGCCGCTGCGCCTCGGCGGCGAGCCGCTCTACGTCTTCAGCCTGGCCGACATGACCGGGCTCATCGGCGAACTCGACAAATACGAGGGCTTTTT
>DQED01000159.1:0-166 GCA_003525525.1 Desulfovibrio sp. | reverse complement strand
CCCTGGCCCGCATCCTCGGCTACTCCGGCCCCGAGGACATGATCACGGCGCTCACCGACCTGCGCGAGGAACTCTACGTGGACCCGGCCGACCGGGACAAGCTCCTGGCGGGACTCGCCCGCGACGGCCAGGTGACGGGACTCGAGACGCGCTTTTACCGCAAGGA
>DQED01000107.1 GCA_003525525.1 Desulfovibrio sp. | reverse complement strand
TTGAAGCCGTGGGCGAACATGAGCATCTTGCCGGCCTTGAGGTTGGGCAGGACGTCTTTTTCGTACAGCGCCTTCTGGGTCTGGTCCGGGACCAGGATCATGATGATGTCGGCCGCGGCCGCCGCCTCGGCGGCGGACATGGGGGTGAAGCCGTGTTCCTTGGCAAGCTGCCAGTTGGGGCCGCCGGGACGCTGGCCGATGACCACCTTGACGCCGGAATCACGCAGGTTCTGGGCGTGGGCATGGCCTTGGCTGCCGTAGCCGATGATGGCCACGGTCTTGTCGGCCAAGAGGGAGAGGTCGGCGTCCTGGTCGTAATAGATTTTCATTGGGGCTCCTTTTTTATTCCTGCATGCCGCGTCGCATGGCAACGGCGCCGGTGCGGGCGATTTCCTTGATGCCGAAGCGCTGGAGAAGGTTGATGAGCGCCCCGAGCTTGTCCTGGGTGCCGGTGACCTCGATGATGAGCTCATCAAGGCTCACGTCCACCACCTTGCAGCGAAAGATGTCGACGATGCGGAGCACTTCCGCCCGCTTGCTGCCCTCGGCGTCCACCCGCAGGAGCATCATCTCGCGCTCCACGGATTTGACGCCGGTCAGATCCACCACCTTGAGCGTGGTCACGAGCTTGCGCAGCTGCTTGACGATCTGCTCGACGATGGCCTCGTCGCCCTCGGTGGTGATGGTCATCATGGACAGGTCTTCGGTAAGGGTCGGGGCGACGTTGAGCGTTTCGATGTTGTAGCCCCGGCCGCTGAACAGGCCGGCCACCCGGGAGAGCACGCCGGGCTCGTCTTCGACCAGGATGGAGAGGATGTGGCGCATGGACGGCTCCTAGACGAGGATCATCTCGGTTATGGACTTTCCGGCCGGGACCATGGGCGCGACGTTCTCCTCGCGGTCGATGACCACGTCCACGATGACGGTCTTGGGCAGGGCGAACGCCTCGGCCAGCACGGACTCGACTTGCGCCGGGTCGGTCACCCGGTAGCCCGCCGCGCCGTAGGCCTCTGCCAGCTTGACGAAATCCGGGGCCACGTCCAGGCAGGTGGCGCAATAGTTCTTCTTGTAGAAGAGTTCCTGCCACTGGCGGACCATGCCGAGGTACCCGTTGTTCAGGATGACGATCTTGACCGGCAGGTCGTAGCAGACGGCCGTGGCCAGCTCCTGGATGCACATCTGGATGGAGCCGTCCCCGGCCACGTCGATGACGAGGCGGTCGGGACAGGCCATCTGCGCGCCGATGGCCGCCGGAAAGCCGAAGCCCATGGTGCCGAGGCCCCCGGAGCTGATGAACGAGCGCGGCCGGAGGAACTGGTAGAACTGCGCGGCCCACATCTGGTTCTGGCCCACTTCCGTGGTGATGACCGCCTCGCCCTTGGTCAGGCGCGAGATGACCTCGACCACGTATTGCGGCTTGATCGCGCCGCCGTTCTGGTCGTAGGTCAGGGGCTTTTCCGTCTTCCACGCGGCGACCGTGCCGAGCCAGGCGGCATGGCGCTCGGCGGGCGCGGGTGCGTCCTCGGCCGGCGCGGCTTCCAGGTGTCCGCGCAGGGCGGCAAGGAAACTCTTGCAGTCGGCCACCACCGGAATGTGCACGGGCACGTTTTTCTGGATGGAGGTCGGGTCGATGTCGATGTGGACGATCTTGGCGTTTTTCGCGAATTCGCTGAGCTTGCCCGTGACCCGGTCGTCGAAGCGGGTGCCGATGGCCAGGATCAGGTCGGCGTGGCTGATGGCCATGTTGGCGGCATAGGTGCCGTGCATGCCGAGCATGCCGACCCAGAGGGAGTCGTTCGCGGGAAAGCAGCCCAGGGCCATGAGCGTGGCCGTGACCGGGATCTGCTGCGAACGCGCCAGCCAGACGAGGTCGTCGCCCGCCGTGGAGGCGATGACCCCGCCGCCAGCGTAGATGATGGGCTTTTTGGCCTTGCGCAACACGTCCGCCACCTTGGCCACCTGCTTGGGGTTGGGCGTGTAGGTGGGGTTGTAGCTGCGCATCTTGATCGTCTTGGGGTACTTGTACTCGCACCTGGCCTGCTGCACGTCCTTGGGCAGGTCGATGAGCACGGGGCCCGGGCGGCCGGTCGCCGCCAGGTAGAAGGCCTCCTTGATGACCCCGGCCAGATCGCGCACGTCCTTGACCAGGTAATTGTGCTTGGTGCAGGGGCGCGTGATGCCGACGATGTCGACTTCCTGGAACGCGTCGTTGCCGATCAGCGGCGTCGGCACCTGTCCGGTGATGACGACCACCGGTACGGAATCCATGTAGGCGGTGGCAATGCCGGTCACGGCATTGGTGGCGCCGGGGCCCGAAGTCACCAGACAGACGCCTACCCTGCCCGAAGCGCGGGCATAGCCGTCGGCGGCGTGGATGGCTCCCTGTTCATGGCGCGCCAGCACGTGCCTGAGGGGGTAGTTCGGCAACTGGTCGTAAATGTCGATGACCGCTCCTCCGGGAAAGCCGAAAACGACGTCCACGTCCTCGCGGCGCAAGGACTCCAGGAGGATCTGGGCCCCGGTCAGTTCCATGCTAGTGGTCCTCCGCCTTGCGATATTTCATCAGGAGCGTTTCGATGCGCGTCTTGCCGGAAAGCTTCTTTTTCTTGATTTCCTTGAGTTCGGTCTCTTCCGAAGGGGTCAGAAAGGCTTTGCCTTCCATCTTTTCCAGAATCTTTTCGAACGCGACATGCTCCTCGTAGAGACTCTTGAGTTCCGGATCCGCTTCTCCGTACTTGGCAATGAGCTCCAGATCGCGTTGGTCCATGGCAAAGACTCCTTGTTGACGGTTCTCGTCTTAATCCGCACCGGTCGCCAGGGACCAGTCCGGTTCGGACTCCGCTTCGACGCGAATGGTCTTCTTCCGGGATTTCTCGCCGGAAACGATGGCCACCTGCCGGGACTTGAGCCCGAGGCAGTCGGCCAGAAACGCCGTCAGGGCGGCGTTGGCCCTGCCCTCCACGGCCTTGGCCCGCAGCCTTACGCGCAGCCTGTCCTCGCACAGCCCGGCCAGGGCGTCCTTGGCACCGCCCGGTGTCACGGCCACGCGCAGCATCCAGGCCCCTTCTCCGGCGGCCGTCACGAAAACCGGCAGCGCGCTCCCCTGCGCCCGGCTTTCCCGCCCCTGCGCCACGCCTGCCACGATCACCCTCCTCCCTGTCGGACACGAAAATAATCGGCCGCGCCCGCCGTCGTGCGGATTCTGTCGCGCCGGCCGGCTCCGGTCGGGAGGGGAAAAATCATCCGAGAGGCTGGTGCGACGAACAGAGGAGTCACAACCATCGTGTCCGTGACCCCGGCGGCAGGTCCGCCCGTATGCGCGTGTCGTTGCGGCGTCGTGCGTCCATGCACGCTCCCCGGTCCGCCTAGAGGCGTCCGCCCATGCCGGCACCCATGCCGCCCAGGCGCAACAGCGCCGGCACGAGGAACCATTGCAGGAACTGCACGGCCAGGATCACGACGATGGGGGACAGGTCCACGCCGCCGATGGTGAGAAACGGAAACCAGCGCCGTACCCGGTAGAAAACCGGGTCGGTCACGGCCCGCAGGAACCGTACGACGGGGTTGTACGGATCGGGCCGCACCCAGGACATCAGGGCGGCGATGACGATGACCCAAAAATAGAGGGAAAGGACGATGTCCAGGACCCGAGCCAGGGCAACGAAGAAATAACCAATGATATCCATGCACAATCCTTCTACAAGGCACTGACCGGGCAAGCGTGCCGTAGCGCAAAAATGGCACAGCGCCTGCCATTAATCAAGACAATTCACGCCCGGACGGGCCGCCGCAGGCCCCGGAAGCGCGGCGGCCGGGGATGGTCGCCACGCCGGCTTGCCCCGCCGCCGGGGCAGGCGTCCGGTCGCGCCCATATGGGGTACGCCAGCTTGGTGAATATATTATTTACTTGAATTATATCGAAGAGTTTCCCGTCTGGCAATCCTTGGCCGTGGCGGGCAAGCCGTCCAGGCAGGCGAGCAGCGTGGGGAAATCCGGGACGTACATGGCGGCCGCAAGCCCGGGGTTCTTGTAGGCCCAAAAGCCGACGCCGGCAGCCAGGGCCGTGCGTTCATCCAGGGCCGAATCGCCGATGTAGGCCACCGATTCCCGGGGCAGGTCCCAGTCGGACAGGATGATGCGCACGCCCTCGGGGTCCGGCTTGGGCCGCTTGAGGCTGCCGGCGCTGATCACCGGGTGGAAATAGCGGTCGATCTCCAGGTGCTTGAGCAGATTGTCCACGGTGTTGGTGCGGTTGGTGTGCACGGCCAGACGCACGCCCCGCGCCGCAAAGGCGGCAAGCACGTCCGTCAGGCCGTCCTCGATGTAGATGTAGGGGTAGATGTCGGCATAGTTGAGGTTGCGCCGCACTTCCTGGGCCTCTTCCATGCGCTCGTGCGGAATGATGCGCGCCAGGCATTCGTTCACCGAATGCATGTGCACGTAGTCCTCCTCTTCCGGCGTGATGGGCAGCATGCCGATCCCTTCGCGGATGAGGTTGTAGTACATGCGGTTGGCGTCGCGGGANNTTGTAATACATGCGGTTGGCGTCCCGGGAATCGACCAGCACGCCGTCGCAGTCGAAGACGACGCCCTTGATCCGGGAAAGAAAGTCCGGCGGAGACGCGGGATTGCAAACGTACACGGAGGCTCCTTAGTGTTTGGCCACAACGACCGGGCGCGGGACGTCGAGCCAGGGGGCTTCGGGGTCGGGACGGGTCCGGCCGAGCAGCCGCCAGCCGGTCTCCCGGACCGCTTCGAGCGCAACGTCCGGCGCGCCGTCCGGGAACCAGACGGCAAGGTCGGCTTCGCTTGCCGGGGCGAAGGCGATGCCGGCGTCGCGCCAGGTATCGGCGATGTCGGCGTCGGCGACGAAAAGGCCGGCCCCGGCCGGGGCCACGGCCCAGAACGCAGGCAAGGTCCTGCGCCAGGAGGGGGCGAATTCCGCGATCAGGGCAGCAGGCTGCGGCAGCGCGCCGGCCTCGTCCAGGACGTGGGCGAGTTCCTCGGCGTCGTCGTCCGCCTCCAGGCCCAGGCTTTCGGCCATGGCCTTGCGGAAGCGCGCATCGAGTTCCCCTGCCCCGGCAAGCTCGCCCAGGCTTTCCTCGACCATGTAGGCCAGGCACAGGGCGAGTTGCGCCGACCGGGCCCTGCGGCCAGCCACGCGGGAGGGATCAAGGGCGTCCTCGAGCTCCTCGCGCGCGGCAAAAGAGGTCTCGGCGAAGAAGTGGCCGTCGGCCGTGCCGCCGAGCAGGGCGAGATCCTTTGGATTTTTGACTTCCCGGCGCAGCCGGTCGAATTCGCGCAAAAAGGCCGTGAGCTCCTCGCCGCCAAGGGGCAACGCGTCCGGCCGCAGCCGCGACGCCGCGTCCTCGGGGCCAAGCCCCGGGTCAAGCAGATGCACGCCGGCCGGCAGGTCCTCGCCGGCCAGGACCGGATGCAGATGCGGGAAAAACAGCAGACCGCTCATGGCGATACCGTCCTTGGCGTTGTGTCGTTACGTATCCTGTCGCCTGGCGAAACGCGGGCAGACGCCGACGCAGAGGGGCAGGGCCAGCAGGCAGAGATCCCCGGCGGCATTCGCGCAATCCGGGAACGACGTCGTATCACCGGGCGGACGCATCCGACAAGAGCCTTCCCGGGCCAAGGCCTCCGGAAACCGGGCCTTCCAGGCCAGTCCGGCCTGTTCCTCGGTCATGCCCAGGTTCTCGGCGCGCTGGGCGAAATCGTCGAACGCCCGTCCCAGCCGCAGCAGCACGACGCAATGGTGGCTTTCGTCGAGCCCCGGGTTGCGCTGCTCCTCATACAGGCAGCGGCCGGAACGGTAGTACCGGCAGTCATGCCCCGGCAACCGGGAAATCCTGGCCGCCATTACGTATCCTCCATGGCGGCCGCCCTTCCTTGACCTGCCATGGGGCCGCGTGTATAGCCTCGACCAACCCACTCGCGGAGGCAGCGCATGTTTGGAATCGGATTCCCCGAGCTTATCATTATTCTGGTCATTGTGCTCATTATTTTCGGAGCGAACAAGCTTCCCGAGATTGGCGCCGGCATGGGCAAGGCGATCAAGAACTTCAAGAAGGCCACCAACGAGCCCGACGAGATAGACGTGACGCCCGGCAAGCCCAAAGACGACGGCCCGGACAAGCAGTAGTCCCCCCTTTCTCCGATCACAAGGCCCCGGCGGAAGCTTCCGCCGGGGCTTTTTTCTCGCCTGACGCGTCTTCCCTCGAAAGTCATTGCGACGCGACGCTCCGCAGTTGCGCCGCAGCCGCCAGCACGGCCCGGCCGAGCGCCTCGGCCAGGGCCT
>DQED01000378.1 GCA_003525525.1 Desulfovibrio sp. | reverse complement strand
CGGGGTTCGCCGACCGCGACGCCCAACGCGCCCTGGAGCGCGCCGACGAGGACGCCTCCCTGTGGACGGTGCTCGCGGCCGGCTCCAAGGACCCCTGGGCGCCCTCGCTCTACGACATGGTCGTGCCCATGGACAAGACCGGCGTGGACGAGGCGGGCGTGCTCATCGCCAAACACCTGGCCGACCCCGCCGTGCGCGTCACCGACGCCTCGAAAGCCTGCGTCCGCGACTTCCTCCTCGCCGCCCGGGTCGAGACCGTGGTCACGGGCAAGGGCCACGACGTCGGCGTTTCCGCCAAGGACGGCGTGGTCATCCTGACCATCAACAAGAAGGTGCTGCTCCTCGACCGCCTGGAAAACGAGCTGCGCGGCATCGTCGGCAAGATCGAAGGCGTCGCCGACGTGGTCACCAAGGTGGGCAAGGGCTACTACCAGACCGACATCTACCGCCGCGCCGATTTCGAGATGCCGACCAAGGTCCTGCTCGTGGACGACGAGCGCGAATTCGTGCAGACCCTTTCCGAGCGCCTGTCCATGCGCGAGGTCGGCTCCCACGCGGTCTTCGACGGCGAATCCGCCCTGCGCATGATGGCCGACGACGAGCCCGAGGTCATGGTGCTCGACCTCAAGATGCCGGGCATCGACGGCCTGGAGGTGCTCAAGCGCACCAAGGCCGAACGGCCCGACGTCGAGGTCATCATCCTCACCGGCCACGGCTCCGAGGCGGACCAGGAGGAGTGCATGCGCCTGGGCGCGTTCGCCTACCTGCAAAAGCCCGTGGATATCGAAAAGCTGAGCGACACCCTCAAGCGGGCCAACGAGAAGGTCCGCGCCCGCAAGGCCACGGCCTGACGTCCGAGGGGAAGCGAAACGGCGCGGCGCGGCTTCTTGCGCGCCGCCGCGCGAGAAACGCAACGACGCCCTGGCGGCCGCCGGATGCCCGGTTCCGGCGGCCGCTCTCCGGCCGGCCACAAGGACTGCCGCCATGGGGATTATGGATCGCCTGCGACCGGAATTCTGGAACGGCGCCGCCGACGGCGGGCCGTACCGCAGCCTGTTCAACTACAGGCGCGTCTGGCGGCTGTCCGTGCTGCTGCTCGCCGCCGTGTCGCTCACGCCCCTTTGCATCATGACGGTCATCGACTTCAACGTCACCAAGCAGGCCGTCACCCAGGAAAACCTCCACCGCACCACCATCACCACGTCCAACACGCGGCGCACCCTGTCCTATTTCCTGGACGAACGCCTGGCCGCGCTCAATTTCGCCGCGCGTGAGGAATCCTCGCGCCAGCTCGCGGCCAAGGGACGCCTGGGCACGCTTTTGGCAGACCTCAAGGCCGCCTTCGGCGGCTTCATGGACCTCGGCGTCATCGACGCCTCGGGCCGCCAGATCGCCTACGACGGCCCCTACGACCTGCTCGGCATCGACTATTCCTCCCAGGAATGGTTCAAGAAGACCATGGCCTCGGGCTCCTACATCAGCGACGTGTTCCTGGGCTTTCGCAACGTGCCCCACATGATCATCGCCGTGCGCGGCGAAAACCCGGACGGCGGGGCGTTCGTGCTGCGCGCCTCGGTCGACACCCAGCGCATCAACGACATCCTGGCCGGCCTCGACCTCTCCGGCGGCGGCGACGCCTTCCTCGTCAACCGCGACGGCATCCTCCAGACCGTGTCCCGCTCCCACGGCTCGGTGTTCGAACACCTGAACATCCCCGTGCCCGAGGGCGCCGACCGCACCGAGGTCCGGGAAATCCCCGACGACGACGGTCTCATCGTCGGCTACGCCTCCATCGAGCGCACGCCGCTGGTGCTCATGGTGGTCAAGCGGCAGGCCGAGCTCATGCGCCCCTGGTACGCCATGCGCGTAAACCTCCTCGGCTTCCTCGGCGCGAGCATCCTGGTCATCCTCGTGGTCATCCTCGGCGTGGCCACCTACATGGTGGAAAAGATCTTCCACGCCGACCAGACCCGGGCCAAGACCATGCACCAGATGGAGCACACCAACCGCATGGCCTCCATCGGCCGCCTGGCCGCGGGCGTGGCCCACGAGATCAACAACCCCCTGGCCATCATCAACGAAAAGGCCGGGCTCATGCAGGATCTCATCCGCTTTTCCAAGGAGCCGCCCTCGCCCGACCGCCTGTCCGGACTCGTGGACTCCATCCTGGCCTCGGTGGAACGCGCCGGCACCATCACCAAACGCCTGCTCTCCTTCGCCCGCCACCTGGAAGTGCACGTCGAGGCCGTCAATTTGCGCAATATCGCCGAGGAAGTCTTAAGCTTCCTCACCAAGGAGGCGGAATACCGCCGCATCGGCGTGGAGGTCGCAGCCGACCCGGCCGTGCCGGACATCGAGTCCGACCGGGGCAAGCTGCAACAGATCCTGCTCAATCTCATCAACAACGCCTTCCAGGCCATGGACGACGGCGGCAGCCTGCGCGTGCGCGTGTTCTCGCCGGACGCGCAGCACGTGGCCGTGTCCGTGGCCGACAACGGCTGCGGCATTCCGGCCGCGGACGTCAAAAGGATCTTCGAACCGTTTTTTTCCACCAAAAAGAAGAAGGGGGGCACGGGACTGGGCCTGTCCATCACCTACGGACTGGTCCAGGAACTCGGCGGCACGCTCGGCGTGGAAAGCGAGCTCGGCCACGGTTCCACCTTCACCGTGACCTTCCCCCTGGCCAAAGGAGACGACGGTGCGCCTGTTGCTCGTGGATGACGAAGCGGAACTGGTTTCAGCCCTGGCCGAACGCCTGGCCCTGCGCGGCATCGAGGCCGACTACGCCACGGACGGCGACGCTGCCGCGGACAAGGTCCGCGCGGGCGCCTACGATCTGGCCGTGCTCGACATGAAGATGCCGGGGCTAAGCGGCCTGGACCTCAAAAAAAAGCTCCAGCGCCTGCGCCCGGGCATGCGCTTCATCTTCATGACCGGCCACGGTTCCGAGGAGGATTTCCGGGCCGGCTCGGCCGAAGCCGCCGGCTACCTGGTCAAGCCCGTGCGCATCGAGGCGCTCATCGCCGCGGTGGAAGCGGCCCTGGCCGCCGGACGCGGCTAGACGCCTCGCCCACGAAAAAGGAACGCATTGCACCCAAGGGAGGCCGCCATGCCCGGTTCCGATGCCCTGGCCTTTTTCGGCGGCGTCTGCGCCGCCGTGTCCCACGAGCTCAAAAACGTCCTGGCCGTGATCAACGAACAGGCCGGCCTGCTCGGCGACCTGTCCTGCATGGCCGCCCGTGGCATGCCGCTTGATCCCGACCGCCTCACCGCCGTGGCCGCCTGCCTGCAAAAGCAGGTCTGCCGCGGCGACGCCATCCTCACGGACGTCAACCGCTTCGCCCATACCGCCGATCCCGACCCCCGCCCCCTGCCCCTGGGCGAGGCCGCCTGCCTGGCCGTTTCCCTCTGCCAGCGCCGCGCCGCCATGCGCCAGGTGGCCCTGACCGCGACGCCCGGCTGCGCCGCCCTGG
>DQED01000054.1 GCA_003525525.1 Desulfovibrio sp. | reverse complement strand
TAGTCGTCGTCGTTGCCGTACTTGGGCGCGCGGTTGAGGAGCATCTGGCGCAGGCTCTCGCCGGACACCCCGGCGAAGTCGTCGGCCAGGGCCGCCTTGATCTCGGCCAGGGTCACGGCCTTGTCCTCGTAGACGAGCTTTTTGAGCGCCGCGAGGGAGTCGGCCACGTTGGCCACGCCCACGCCTTGGGGGCCGGTGAAGTTGTAGTGCGCGCCGCCCTGCTGCAGGGACAGGCCCTTGGCGATGCAGTCGTCGACCAGGGAGGACAGGAAGGGCAGGGGGGCGCGCTGGCCGTGGGCCACGTCCACGGCGTTGTCCGAGATCACCAGCAGCTTGACGAAGTGGGCCATCTGCTTGCGGTAGGCGGCCATGAGGTCGTCGTAGGCGGCGAGGGTGGTCAGCTCGCCGGTGCTCGGGCCAAGACGCTCGCCGGAAAGCGGGTCCACGCCGTCGTTTAAGGTCAACTCCAGCACCTTGGCGATGTTGAAGAAGGCCGCGTCGTGCCAGCCCTCGGTCTTGCCGCCCACCTGCGGCTCCACGCAGCCGATGATGCCGTAATCGCGGGCGTCCTCGCGGGTCAGGCCGCGGCTCAACAGCGCCGGAATGATGAAGCGGTCGTTGTAGTAGGCCGGCATGCCGAGCCCCAGGCGCGTGACCTCGGCCGCCTTCTCGTACAGGGCGCGCGGCGTGTCGCTGTGGACGCGGATGGAGATGGAGGGCTGGTAGAGCTTGGTGTTGGCCGTGGCCTGCAGGCACATGTAGGACAGGGGGTTGGTGGCGTCCTCGCCCTCGCGGTCCACGCCGCCCACGATGAGGTTCTGGAACATGGGGTAGCCGCCGAAGGCCTTGGTGGAGCCTTCGTCGCGCACCTTGTTGATCTCGTTGAACTTGATGAAGAGCAGGTCCAGGAGCTCCTGGGCCTTTTCGGCCGTGACGGTCTTGTCGGCGAGCAGGTGCGGAAACAGGTACTGGTCGAAGCGCATGGGCGAGATGGAATGTCCGTTGGATTCGATCTGCAGCACGAGCTGGATGAACCAGAAGGACTGGAGGGCCTCGGCGAAGCTCCCGGCCGGCTCGGCCGGCACCTTGGCGCACACGCGGGCGATCTCCAGCAGTTCGGCCTTGCGGCCCGGGTCGGCCTCCGTGGCGGCCATGTCGGCGGCCAGGGCGGAAAAGCGGCCGGCGAAGCGGATGACGGCCTTGTTGGCGGCGATCACGGCGGTCAGGAACTGGTGCTTGGCCAGGTGGGCCGGGTTGGTGAGTTCGAGCTTGGCCAGTTCGGCCTCGGCCGCGGCGACGACGCCCGAAAGGCCCTTTTCCAGGACCAGGGCGTAGTCCACGCTGATGTGCCCCACGCCGTTGAAATAGTAGTTGCCCACGGTGAAAACGCCCCGGCGCTGGGCTTCCTTGCTTTCCGGGGTCATGAGCGCCGTGGCCAGCTCGTTGGTGGTACGGCCGTGCCAGTAGGGGAAGAGCTCGCGCAGGACGGCTTTTTTCTCCGCGGAGATGAGGAACACGTCGCCGGTGCGCTTTTCCAGGCGGTCGAGTTCGTCCTCCAGCCATTTGCAGGAGAATTCCGGGAACACCGGGGCCGAGCGGGGCTTGGTGCACTGGTTGCCGACGATGAGCTCGTCGGGCTGGATGAAGATGGTCATGTTGTCGAGGATCTTCTCCAGGGCCCTGGCCCGGCGCAGGATCACGGGCTGGTCCTCGGTCTCCTTGTAGGCGGCGGTGATGAGCTGGGCCCGCTCCACGCAGATTTCCGGGACCACGGCGATGAACCGTTCCCGGATGGCCTCCACCCGGGCGGTGGGTCCGGGCAGTTGCAGCACGTCGATCTTGTCGAGCAAGGCTTGTTCGGCTGGGCTTGTCATGACGGCGTCCTCCTGATGACGTTGGATGCTCTGAAAACCCCTGCAACGATGGCGGCTCGGGGGCACGAGCCCCGCGAGGGAACCGTCCGAAGCGTCGGACGGGCGGATCGTCTCGGAATCCGATGCTTGCCCATTACGTGGTTTTCGGGGGGCACTCTATCCCTAGGAAGGGTGATTTTTCTCACCCGGCCGTGGTATTCGGGGCCGTTTGCCGCCCTGGCCCGCTTTTTCCGCCAGGAAACGTGAGGGAAGGCCCAAAGGACGGCCGGCGCGTCCGCCCCTGGCGCGGGAACGGGCGAACGGCCGTGGGCGACATCTCCGCACCGGTTATCCCGCGTCGCGAAAGTCCCTGACATCCAGGCCCAAGCGCAGGATGCGCGCGTACAGCGTGGCTCGCGTCACGCCGATACTCTTGGCCGCAGCCCGTACATTTCCTCGCGTGAGGCGAAGCGCCGCGACGATGGCCTCGCGTCCTTGGCCGGTCCTGTCTGCGGCGGCGGTCGCCTCGGGGGTGAGGGAGGCGGCACGACGGGAGGTCGCGTCGCCTGTCTGGTCCTGGCGGATTTCCGGGGGCAGGTCCTCGGCATCGATATGCGGCCCTTTCGCCACCACAGCCGTGCGTTCGACGAGGTTTTCCAGCTCGCGCACGTTGCCTGGCCAGGCATAGCCTTCCAGGCTGGCCAGGGCGGCCGGGGTGAACCCGGTCAGGGGTTTGCGCAGGGTCTTGGAAATCTTGTTCAGGAAAAATCGGGCCAGGGCGGGAATGTCCCCCTGGCGCAGTCGTAGCGGCGGCACCTGGATGACGAACACGTTGAGCCGATAAAAAAGATCCTGGCGGAACGTGCCCTTGGCAACGGCCAGAGCCAAATCGCGGTGGGTGGCCGCGACCACCCGGACATCCACTCGGGTCGGGCGCTTGCCGCCGATGCGCGTCACTTCCCCCTCTTGGAGTACGCGCAGCAGGCTGATCTGGGCGGTCTGGGGCATGTCCCCGATCTCGTCGAGAAACAGCGTGCCGCCGTCGGCCAGCTCGAACTTGCCCGGCGCGCCCTGGTGCGCCGCGCCGGTGAAGGAGCCGGCTTCGTAGCCGAACAGTTCGCTTTGCACCAGATCGCGGGGGATGGCCCCGCAGTTGACCACGATGAAGGGCTCCTGGCGGCGTTCGCCGCCGTTGTGGATGGCCTGGGCGAAAAGTTCCTTGCCCACGCCCGATTCGCCAAGGAGCAGGGTGGTCATGCTGTTGCCGCTGGCCATGCGCGCCAGATGCAGGGCCTGGCCCATGGCGTCGCTGTCGCCGATGATGTCACCGAAATCGTAGACCGCCTTGGCGCCGCTGAGGCGGTTGGTCAGGGCGTGCACGCGCCGTGTCTCGCGCAGGGTGATGCAAAGCCCGCCTCCCGGGATGGGGGACGAGGAAAAAAGACAGTGCAGCGACGTGCCGTCGGCCAGGAGCATGGAGCATTCGCCGTCCTTGACCTTCTTGCCGGTAAAGGCCGGGTTTTTGCCGCTTGCGTCGGTGGCGATGCTGGAGAAATCCCGACCCAGCACGTCGCCGCGCACACGGAAAAGGCGCTTGGCGTAACGGTTCATCAGCCGCAGACTGCCGCCGGCGTCCAGCACCACCACGGCCTCGCCCAACAGCTCCATGACGGTCTGGACTTCCTGGAGCAGCATGCGCAGGCGCATCTGTTCGGTGATGGCCTTGGCCGCCGCGATGACCAGGCCGAAGGTGTGCTGGTGAAACTTGTCGCGCTCCAAAGTGAGGGACAACGTGCCGACGAGTTCCCCTTCGTTGTCGTAGATGGGCGCGGCGGCGCAGGACCAGCCGTCGTAATGCGGGTTGTAGTGCTCGCTGCCGAGCACGCACACCGGGATCTTTTCCTCGAGGCACATCCCCATGGACGTGGTGCCGTCCACGGATTCCCGGCTGATGATGCCGCGCAGCAGGCAGCAGGAGCCCTGGCCGTAGCCTTCGCCGTCGCCGATTGTGTGGAGGAAGACGCCGTCGGCGTCGGTCAGGACGATGCAGCTCTTGGACGGCAGGATGTTTTCAAGCAGTTCCTCCATGATCCGGCTGGCCGTGTCGACCAGGGTGGTATGGCGCGCCAGCACGGCCTGGAATTCCTCCGCGCCGACCATGGCCAGGGGCAGGCCCACCGGCGGGACGTTGGCATTGCGGGAGCGTTGCCAGGAGCGCAGGATGTTGGGTCGCACATGCGGGAAGTGATTGTCCTGCCCGGAATGGAATTGGGCGCGCGCCTGGCTGATTTTTTCCCAAAACGGCGCGTTGAGCCCGTTGAGCATGAAGTAGGGGCCGCTGACGCTGCTCATGAAAGGGTAGTGATACCCGGCCATGATGTCCGCTTCCGAGCCGGAAGAGACGCGGAGCAAGGCGCTCATCGACATACGGTTCCCCTCTCCTTTCCCAACCGATGGAGCTTGCGTTCGGCCTTCGGCAAGGAGGGTTTCGTGACCGGAAAATACCATGGAACAAACACGCGAGCAAGTTGGTTCCGTGATACTCCCGGGAGGTCGGGAACCGGAGTCCTCGGCAAAGGAGAAGGGCAAGGGCGGGGACACTCGTATTCAGGAGGTCGGGGACGACGCCTCGGGCGGGGCTTGGCGGTCGAGAAGGGCGCGCAGGTCTTCCTGGACGGTGGGCATGTTCGCGTTGTTGGCGAAAATGGCGTGCAATTGCTCGGCGCTTGTCCGGATGGCCTCCGGGGAAGGGTCCGCGCTCGCCGCCCGGGCCAACCGGGCCAGGAGGATCTTGGCTGCCAGGAACCGCAATGAACAGGTTCGCTTTCCGGTGACGAGGTCTTCCCAGACCGGATCGGTCGCATTGGGCACGTGCATGCGTTGCTCCCCAAGCCGCGTGCGCGAAATCCGAACGAACGGCTCTCGCGGACAACGCGCTTGAATGTCCTTATGCAAATGACACATCGAGAGGCCGTCTCCGCGCGCGGGGAATCCGCGCAGCCATCCGGGGCCGCTCCCCGGATGGCCTGGTTTGGGGATGGCCGGTCCCTGGCGAGACCGGCCCGTCCGGGTCAGAACACGTAGGCAAGGCGGGCGGTGATGCTGTTGGTCTTGATGCCGTTTTGCACCGCCACCGGCAGCTTGTAGTCGACCATCAGCTGCGTCTGCTTGTTGAGCATGTAAAAGAAGCTCGCCCCGACCGTATGCGTGCTGGTGCGGTCGTTTTGCCGCACGCCGTCCAGAGTGGTTTCCGCGCCGTGGGCGAAGTAGTAGTCGCCGGATACGAAGAATTCCTTGGTCAGGTCGTAGCTGGCGTGGAATTCGACGCCGTAGAGCGGATCCTTCGAGGAAGTCACGGGCTTGTTGTCCGCGCCGGGGGCATCGATGTTGTCGGTATAAAACTCCGCGTTGACGATGAGTTCGAGCCAGGCCTTGTCGGCCAGGCGTTTGCCGGCCGCCAACTCCTGCTTGAACGACCAGCGGTTGGACCCGAGGTTGACCGGGCTTTCCCGGCGATAAGGGCCCGAGGGTATGGTGACGTAGGGGCTGTAGGCGAAGTAGTAGCCGTCTTGCATGTTGTTGACGAACCAAATGGTGGACAGGAAGGTGATGTCGCCCACTCCGGAGGACCGCTCGCCGTTGAGGTCCACCTCGCCAAAGGGGATGACCGCCTGGGGATCTATGGTGAAGGGCCCGAGTTGCATGTAATGGATCGGGCGCAAGATGCCAATGTTCGATGTCAGGTTGGCGTTGTCGCTGACTTTCTTGTCCCGGGCATAGAGTTCGTTGCCGAAACCGTGGGAGTAGTAGAGATTGATGATGTTGGTGCCCGGTGGCAGGGGCACGTAGTCCCGGGCGTTGGTGGTGCCGGCCGAGGCCTGCCCCCAGGGCAGCAGGGCCAACACCACGGCGATGCACACGATGGATTTTCGCATGGCCTCCCCCTTTGGTGGCGCGTTGATGGTTTCTCTGTGACGGGACATCAGGCCATGGCCGCCTGCTGTTCGCTTTTGAGGCTGGCGATGGCCAGGATGATGCCGAGCACCACACCCAGGGCCGCGGCGAAAAGCACCCGCATTTCCGTGGGCAGGACGAAGGTGATGGTGTGGCAGGGGACCCAGAAAAACGGCAGGGTCTTCTTGAAGACGAATCCGTACAGCATCTTCCAGTCGATCTTGTCGAGGGTGCGGGCGACGTGAATGGTCGAGAAAAAGCCGGCGAGCGTGCCGCCGGTTTCGGCGATATGAATGGAGAGCACGGCCTGGACGGTCATGAACAGGGGGGCGAACAGGAAGTTGTTGGCCACGCTGATGCAAAAAGCCATGCCGATCTTCAGCGGCAGGGAGGGTCCGGCCAGGGCGTCCGGGGGCAGGGGCAGGCCCAGGGCCGCCACGAGGTGCGGCACGCCCATGGCGTAGATGATGAACGAGGCGTTTATCACCATGCCGATAAGGCCCCACATGATGAACCGGGGGATGATGCCGAATCCGTGGCGGTTGTAGGCCTTGGCGGTGATGCGCAGGGCGAAGCTCTCGCCAAGGGTGCACAGCACTCCGAACTTGATGAAACTCATGAGAAAGTCGTGATCGCGCGAGAAGTCGTTGAAGGCTTCGAACGCGCCGGGCACGAGGCCGAACAGACCAAGCACCAGGGCGATGCACAACCAGACAGCGATATCCGAGGCTTTCATGGCTTGCTTCCTTGTGTTCCGTGTCCCGTACATGCTCCCCGCCGCCGGGAGTCGCGTGGGCAGAGGTCGCCCCTCCCCGAGGAGGGACAGGGGGAGGGGCGACAGGAGGCGGGGACGCTCGTTGCCGGTGCCGGTCCGCTACCAGCACCGGGTATAAAGGCCCTCGATGTCCACCACGGTTGGCACCCGGGGATTGGTGGGCGTGCAAGGGTCGTTGAGCGCGTCGGCGGCCAGGGCGGGGATGTCCGCCTTGTCGATGGTGAGGCCGCGCCGGTCGGCCGCCTCGGAGATGGTGGCGGCGATGCGCACATCGGCGCTCAGGCGTCTGATGGCGGCCACGGCCATGTCCTCGGGGTAGGGGCCAAGATCGGTCAGGCCGGCGGCCCGGGCGATCTCCGCCAGTTTTTCGCGGCACACGATCTTGTTGAAGTCGAGGACGTAGGGAAGGACCAGGGCGTTGGCGTCGCCGTGGGGGATGCCGTAGAAGGCGCTCAGGGGGTGGGCCAGGGAGTGGACGATGCCCAGGCCGCCGTTGCTGAAGGCCATGCCGGCCATGGTCTGGGCATAGGCCATCTTTTCCCTGGCCTCGATGTCGTTGCCGTTGCCCACGGCCCGGCGCAGGTACTTGAAGATCAGCCGCACCGCGCCGATGGCCAATGCGTCGGTGTATTCCGAGGCTCCAAGCGAGATGTAGGCCTCCACGGCATGGGTCAGGGCGTCCATGCCCGTGGCCGCCGTGATGAAGGGCGGCAGGCCGGTCATGAGCAGAGGGTCGATGATGGCCACCTTGGGCAGAAGTCTGGGGTCGGCCACGCCGAATTTGACGTGGTGCTCGCCCGTGTCGTTGGTGATGACCGCGATGCAGGTCGATTCCGAGCCGGTGCCGGCGGTCGTGGGAATGGCGATGTAGCAGGGCAGGGGGGCCTTGAGGGTGCCCGGTCCGGCATAGGCCAGGATATCCTCTCCGCCGCTGGTGGCCAAAACGCCGCAGGCCTTGGCCGTATCCATGGAACTGCCGCCGCCAAGGCCGATGAGGCTGTCGCAGCCTTCCTTGCGGTACAGGGCCAGGGCGGCGTGGACATTGCCGGTGGTGGGGTTGGGCACGGTCTCGTCGTAGAGGGCATAGGGGATGCCGGCCTCGGCCAGCACCGCTTCCACCTTGCCGCTCAATCCCGCCTTCACGATGCCCTTGTCCGTGACGACAAGCGGTTTTTTCACCCCGTTGCCCGTGATGGATTCGGGCAGCTTGGCCAGGGCGCCGGCTCCGGTGAACAGGATGTCGGCCATTTGAAACGCGGTGACTGTGGACATGAAACGCCTCCTTCTGGGCTGGTTGAGGTATGCGCGGCCGCGGCGTCGGGGAGCCGGTTGGACCCGGCCCCCACGGCGCGCGGGTTTTTCAGTTGGCGTTGGCCTTGAGGGCGGCCAGGATTCTCTCCGGGCGGGCCGGCAGGCTGGTCACGCGCACGCCGCAGGCGTCGCGGATGGCGTTGGTGATGGAGACATGGGGGCTGGCCATGGGGCCTTCGCCCGCGCCGGCCGCGCCGAACACGCCGTAGGCGCGGGGATTGTCCTGGAAATAGACGATCTCCAGGTCGTCGGGCACGGATTCGATGAAGGGGAAGCCCGCGCCGGACAGGGAGGAATGCTTCTTGATGTCCTCGTAGTCCTCGGACAGGGCATAACCCAGGCCCTGGAGCATGCAGCCGTAGATCTGGCCGTCGGTGGCCAGGCGGTTGTTGACCTTGCCGATGTCGGCCATGCAGGTCATGCGCTCCACCGCCACCTTGCCCGTGGCCAGGTCCACCGCGACCTCGGCCATGTAAATGGCGTACATGTAAACCAGGAACGGCTTGCCAAGGCCGGTTTCGGCGGAGCAGGGCGTGCCGGGCACGGTGTAGACGCCGTCGAAGCGGGTGGGCTTGCCGGCGGCCGTCAGTTCTGCGTGGGACATGAAACCGCCGTCGGATTTCTTGGCCATGCCGAGAAGGGCCTCGCAGGCGGCGCGGATGGCCCCGCCCACCACGACCTGGGAGCGCGACCCGCCGGCCGGACCCGCCGGCGGCTGCTTGGAACTGTCGGGCCAGCTGAAGCGGATCTTTTCCGGCGGGATGCCCATGGGGAGCAGGGCCTCGTGGGCCGTGCCCACGGCGCCGATGTCCGCGCCCTGGCCGTGGTCCTCCCAGGAAGCGCCCACGGTGACGCCGTCGTCGGGATCGTACTGGACGAAGACCGCGGCGCTGTCCGAGCCGTCGAGGCCCGAACCGTAGACGCCAAGGGCGATGCCCACGCCCCGCTTCCGCTCCGGCGTCGATTCCCGCCTGGCGCGGTCCTTGGCGGCCTTGTAGCGCGGCCGCAGGGCGTCGAGCATCTGGGGCAGGCAGTAGACGTCCGGCTCCTGTCCGGTGGGGGTGGTGGCCCCGGGCCGGTAGCAGTTGATGTAGCGGAATTCCAGCGGGTCCATGCCCAGGGCGAGGGCCAGTTCGTCCACCAGCGATTCGCCGGCGAAAAAGGACTGGGGACCGCCGAAGCCGCGAAAGGCCGCGCCCCAGCAGTGGTTGGTGGCCACGGCGCGGCCAAGGCCCCGGATGCTCGGGATGTCGTAGCCCGCGCCGATGAACTGGATGCCGCGCCCGGTCAGGCCGTCGGCGAACTCGCAGTAGGGGCCGTGGTCGATGCTGTAATCGTGCTCCAGGGCCAGGATGCGGCCGGTCTTCCTGTCCGCGGCCAGCTTGGCCTTGATGTGAAACGGCGAGCGCTTGCCGGTGTAGGTCATCTGCTGGAAGTAGGAGTAGCGAAGGTAGGCCGGACGCCCGGTGGCCAGGACGGCCACGCCGAGCAGGGCTTCCATGGTGGGGCTCAGCTTGTAGCCGAAGGTGCCGCCCATGGGGTTGGAGATCATGGCGATCTTGTCCGGGGGCAGGCCCAGGCCCGCGGCGATCATGAAGGCGTGCAGGTGCACGGCGATGGATTTGGAGTGGATGTGGAGCAGGCCGTCCTCACCCATGTAGGCGAAGCCGACGTCCGGTTCGATGGGCATGTGGGGCTGGCGGCTGGTGTGGAATTCGCCAGAGGCCACGGCCACGTCGTCACGCTCGAACACGTCCCCCGGGTCGTCGCCCTTCACCAGCGGCTGGGTGAAATAGACGTTGGGAGTGCCGGGGTGGATCTCGATGGCGTCCTCGGCCATGGCCTCCTGGGCGCTTAAATAGGCGGGCAGTTCTTCCAGGTCGAGGCGGACCGCGGCGGCGGCGGCCTGGGCCTGCTTTTCGGTGTCGGCGCAGACGATGCCCACGGCGTCCCCGTACTGGAAGACCTTGGCGTCGCACAAAATGGGACGTTCCCATCCGTCGCCCTTGCTGTTCGGATTGGAGACCAAGCCGAAGATGCGGTTCTTGCCCTTGACGTCCTTGGCTGTGAGCACCCTATGCACGCCGGGCATTTTTTCCGCTTCGGACGTGTCGATGCCCCGAATCAGCGCGTGATGGACCGTGGCCTGGACAAGGGCCAAGTGCAGGGTGTTCTCGGGCAGGCGCAGGCCGATGTCGGCGCCGTACTCCAGGGTGCCGGTCACCTTGGCCTCGGCCGTGGGACGCGGGTAGGTCGAACCCCAGATGCGCCTGTCGGCGGGCATGACGAAATCGAGGCTTGTTGGGGCGGCCTCGCCGCGCATGACGCCGGCGGCTTCCATGACCGCGTCCACCAGGGGCTTGTAGCCGGTGCAGCGGCAGGCGTTGTGGTGCTCCTGGAACCAGCGGCGCACCTCTTGTCGGGTGGGGGCGGGGTTTTTCGCCAGCAGGCCCGTGGCGGACACGATGAATCCCGGCGTGCAGAAGCCGCATTGGGCCGCGCCGTGCTTCACCCACGACCGCTGGAGCGGGGTGAGGTTCCCGGGTTGGCCGATGCCCTCGATGGTCGTAATGTTGGCCTTGTCGGAGACACGCTGCATTTTTGTGATGCAGGAGCGCACGACTTTCCCATTGATGATGACGCTGCATGCGCCGCATTGTCCCTGGGCGCAACCGACCTTCGTTCCAGTCAGATGCAAATTGTTCCGAAGTACATCGGAGAGCATGCTTTGTTGTGGATAGATTACCGTTTTCTCAACGCCATTTACAATAAGTATTTTTTGTTCCATTTCTTCCATGTGCCGTTCTCCAGTATTTTTCATGGAATAAGCAAACGGCATGCCAGGAAGACTGCTGTGTATCTCGTCGATATAAAAGAATTATTTTGTCAAGAAAGAGATGCCGCGCGTAAATGCATGTTTAGGCATGTCTAGACATAAACACGCCAGAGAGTAGGGCATTTGTTCGGAAGGAAAGGAGGAGCGTGGAAAACCGGCCAAGACCGGGGTCAGATGCAAAGGCAGGAGCAAACAGATGCGAGCCGCGAAGGGCTTGCGTCGGAGGTGGGCGCGCATGTCGCCTTTTTATGGCGAAGGCTTGAGTGCTGTTTGTATGCATGAACTCATCTTCATGCGTAGAGACAGAACCGTGTGGATTTCGCCGGGAAATTGGCCTGTCAAGCGCCGCGCCCCTTCCTGCCAGCGCCGGTCCCCTCAAGGGCAGATTCCTTTTCCCTCGCCCGAAAGGACATCCTTTTTGGCCCGGCCGGGATGCCCGCGTCGGCAGACGGCTGGCGGAGAGGCTTGAGGCGCAGCTCGGCGGCATCGCGAGCAGCCATGCCGGAATGATCTCGGCCAGTTCGGCGAACGTCTCGGCCTTCGCGATGCGGTTGCAGCTCTCGACGTGAGGCAGCAGGGCGGCGTTGCTCCCGCCGCGCGGCATGCCGTGGAAGCCGCCCGGCTGGTGGGCCATGGCGCGCGCGTGACAGGGGGAGGCGTCGCGGACGCAATCTCCCGAGGGGCTTGGGAACGCGTTCTATTTTCCCTTGCACCAGACTGATTTCCTCTGTAAATTTTTCAAATGATACAGCTCAACGAGCTGACCACATACGAGCATGTCACCCGACGCGACCTTTCGCGCGAGGAATTGCAGAGCCTTGTGGAAAGTTTCCCCGCATTGTTGTGGCGCATCGAAATCATTCGCTCGCGCATCGAATACCTGAATTACTGCACTATTGCGGGGCTCGACGAAAAGACGACGCTCTTCCTCAAAAGCGCCGACATCCGCAGGAAGGTCGTCTTCGAAGAAGATGCGGGTTTGCTCGATGGCTTCATGGAGGCGATGAAACGCGGGAGAGACGCCGAAACCATCATCCGCCTCCACCGTGCCAATGGGGATCCCTCCTGGCTCAAACTTGTGGGCTGGATGCCGCCCAGGGACCCCCGCCATTACATGGGCTATCTTATGGATGTCTCCGGCCGCGTCGAGATTCTCAAGGGCATGCTCGAGCGCGAAACCGAAATGCAACTCATGATCGAGCTTTCGGAGATGCCGGTGGTGCTCGTGGATCTGGACACCAAGCGAGTGCTCTCCCAAAATGCCGCCGCCTTGCAGCTTTTCATGTATTCCGCGGATGAGTTTCCCGGCCTGCGGCTCCCGGACCTGATCCACCACGCCATGTCCGGCGTCGTCCACAGCCTTTACGAAGAAATCCTGTTCGCCAGGAAATGGCGTGGCAAAGTCCTGTTCGAGCGTAAGACGAAGGCGGTGTTTTCGGCCGAGGCGAGCGTCGTCGCTCTGTTGCTGAAGGACAGGCGGATTCTCCGGATCGCGCTTGCCGACATCGAGGCAACGCACCCGGACGGTTCTTCCGCCACACTGTCGTCGGCCGCCGACACTGGAAACGAGTTCCTGGCGCTACGGGAAAGCGAACTCCTCCAGGCGCTGGAAGGCCAATCGGAGATGTCGCGCATCCTGGGAACCTTGTTTGCCTGCCAATTGCCTCGCTTTCCGTTCGACGCCATCCTGTTCTCCGACATCCACGTCAACAAAAATAAGGTGTTCGTCTATTCGTTCGGCGAACCATTCGCGAACATGGCCCAGGGGGAAATGTACTCCTATAAGGGCACCATTGCCCAGGACATCGAACGATTCAAGCTCGACCACATCATCGTGGACGACACGATCGACAGCATCAAGGCCATCGATTGGGCGCTTTTCATTCCCAAGGGCATCCGATCGTATTTCGCCAAGCCCTTCTACCAGCGGGGCGTGCTCAAGGCCGTGATGATCCTGTGTTCGCTCAAGCCCAATGCCTTCGACAGCGACGGACTGGACGAATACTCCATCCTGTTCGAGCCCTTCCGGCGCGCCGTGCAGACGTGGCGCGCGGGACAGCGGGGCAAACGCACTTCCCGCAGCGCCTGATCGTCTCGTCGTCGCCTCCATGCTTCCGGAAACAACGGGAACGGGCCCGCCGTCTCTATTGGTCTATCCAATTTCCGCTTGTTATTGTCCGCATTTCTTCAATTTTTTCGTAATGATACATTTTTAGTGCAATTTTGGTTGCACCCCTTGGGGCTTTTGTTACGGTCCCGACATGGTAAGAATCATAACTGCTCTACAGTTTCAGTCTATCGCACTATTGGTTCTACCAAAGATGGGTCGCCATGAGCAAAGAAGATGACACGCTCAGCCAGCTTTCCCAACAGATCGAAGAAGGAAAGTGGCAGGTCGGCGAGCGGCTCCCGGCTGAAAGAAGGCTTGCCGCAGTCCTGGGAGCCAGCCGCAACACCGTGCGTAACGCCTTGCGCGTGCTTGAGGCCCGGGGAGTCGTGGACATCCGCAGGGGAAGCGGCTGTTATCTGCGCTCCCCGGATTGCGGCCTCCCGGCACGCCGCCTCGGCGCCACCTCTTCCGACTCCCGGGCGCAGCACGCCCTCGAAGCCGCGTTTGTCCTGTTGCCCCCCATCGCGGCCCTGTGCGCTCGGCGCATCTCTCCGGACGGCCTGCTGCAACTGGAAGAGAAGATGATCGACCTGAGCCAGGCGATCTACAGCAAGAACGCCCAGACCATCCGCGAGGACATCTCCCGGTTCATGGAGCACCTGGTGGCGGAATCCGGAAATCCTGTGCTTTCGCATATCGTCAAGATGCTGGCGGCGGACATTCATGTCGTTTTCGACGTGTTCTTCTCCATGGCGGATTACGAGCGGGAAGACGTCTTCGCCGATCTGGCCAAGCTGCTTCATGCCTTGAAGAAACACGATCAGGCCACGGCAAGAATGCGTATGGAGGACCGCATCGTGCGGCTCTCCGCATTGTTCTGCAAGTACCTGGACACGCGCTGCTCGGCCTATCTGCTCAACGAGATGGAAGAACGGGAAATGCCGAGTTGATGCCGTCATAAGGGAAAAACGAGGCCTGCGCCGCCCTGGCTCCATTCGACGCCGCGATGCGGCGGCGCGGCCTGCCGGCGGCAGCGGAGGAAGAGGCGGGAACGAGCAAAGGGACGGGCGCTGCCGGCCGACTGTCGGCCGGAAACATATTCCCAAAAGGAGGCAAGCATGGCGCAAGAACAATTGACCTATCTGGAAGAGCGCAAGCTGGTCAAAAAATGGGCCGGCCCGCTCCCGGCACTGGCGAACCTGGCCTTCACTCTGCTCATCTTCGCCGCGACTTGGTGGATTTTCCAGGATCCACGCGGAGTCATGCGGTTCTACACCCCCTACGTCGGGTACAACTACTGCCGCTGGTGGCTGATCATCCTGATCTGGATGGCCTACATCTTCGATTTCTGGCCTTTCAAGCGGCAGTGGGTGCGTAGCGCCCATCCGGTGCAAAAGGGCATCGTGCTCACCCTGGTTTCCGTGGCGATCATGATCCTCATGATCCACGGCTTTTTCGAGGAGGTTCTCGGCAACTTCGCATTCGCCTATTTCAATCCCGCGCAGTTGGCGAAGCTGCCGAAGATGACGGATTTCTACGCCACGGAGTATGCCGCCCAGGCCTGCATGATGTTCGCGGTCATCGCCTCCTGGATCAGCCCCGCCTGGGTGGTGGCCCTGGAAGGCCGGCCCTGGTCAGGCCTGTCCCAGCCGACGCGCGGCTTCAGCATCTGGCTCGGCACTTTCTGCCTGAGCCTGGTCATTTACTTCATGACCATGCACAACCACATGGGCATTCTGTACTACCCCTGGCAGTACTTCACAGCCATCTGTCCGCCTTACTGGAGTGACTTCGCCGCGACGGTGTCGGCCAACTTTCACGTCGCCTGGATCATGTGTTGCACGGTCGTCGTCTGGTTCATGGAAGGCATTTGGGAACGTTATCCCTTCACCATGATCAAGACGCCCTGGCTGCGGCGCTTCGCCCTGTTTTTCGGCATCATCGCCATCTCCTTGGCCCTGTGCTTTTTCTTCTGGTACATGCAGGAGCTGGTCTGGGGAGAGGCCATCCGCGGACACCGTCGCGACGCGGCCCCGGATTGGCGCTGGCTTCATGTTGGCGAAACAGCGATCTTTTTCCTGGTCCCGGCCCTGTTCGTCCAATTCTATTGCGGCAACTGGCCGAACAAGTTCAGCGTGCCGGTGAACGTCTTGTTGCGAACGTGCCTCGTCGCCGTCGGCGGCATCGCCCTGTACTGCGTCTACTACCGGTACGCCCATCTCGTTCTCGGCACCCAGAAAGGCTTTTCGCATCCGCAACAGTTCCCCATGATCCCCACGATCTGGCTCATCGACATCTGGCTGATCAACTGGTGGTTCATGGACGGCTGGCCGGGCTGGAGAAGGGAGTTCAAGTCCTCGGCCGAAATCGCGGCCGAACACCAGGAACTGGAAGCGCGCCATTCCTGGGCGCCAGCCATGGCTCCCGGCGTGTGCGCGGGCTTGCTGCTGGGCGTCGCCGCCTACTTCGGCCTCGTCAAGCTGCTCCCCTGGGCAAGCGCAACCTTTACTCTCGTGAAATAGGAGCAGGCCATGTCCATCAACAGACGCGATTTCCTGAGAGGCGCCGCCCTGGGCGTAGGCGCGGGCATGCTCGGCGCCATGGGCGCTTTTTCCTACAGCCCCTGGCGCAAGGCCATGCTGCCGCAGGTCCAGCGAAAAATGACCGACATCGGCCAGTGCAAGTCGGTAAGGATCCTGAACATTTCGGAAACGAGCTGGTTCGACAACGGCATCTTCATGAACAACGTGACGAAGGCCGGCGGCCTGCTCGTGGACCAGTACACCTTCAACTGGCCGCCGTTCGGCAACGGCAAGGGCATCGGCAAAGGTTCGTACGCGGACGGCATCGCCAAGATCAAACATCTCCTGCCCCACAAGCTCGAGGAGGCCTGGGCCATCGCCAAGGAAAGCAGCGTGGCCCCGGACAACGCCGGCGGCTTCTCCTGCCTGGTCGAAATCGAGGATCTTGAAGGGAAAAAGACCCTCTACCTCTTCGACACCGGCTGGAACTACGAGTGGATGGACACCTGCTACAAGCGCGAAGGTATCGATCGGATGCTGGCCAACAACGAGATAACGGCCTTCATCCAGACCCATGAACACATGGATCATTTCTGGGGCTTCCCGGCCGTCACCAAGTACAACCCGAACATCCACATCTACACGCCCAGCACATTCTATCCCCCAGGCAAGCAATACATCAAGGATTGCGGACACGTCGGCAAATGGACGGAGGTGAAGAAGGGGCTGCACCAGTTGCAACCCGGGGCGGCGCTATACATGTTCGAAGTGCCCATCATCTTCAAGGTCTTCGGAGAGATGTCGCTCTATTGCAACGTCAAGGACGTCGGCCTTGTCAGCATCACCGGCTGTTGCCACCAGGGCATTATCCTCTTCGCCGACACGGCCTACAAGGAGCTGCGTTACGACAACGACAAGTTCTATGGCCTCTACGGCGGTCTGCACATCTCCCCCTTCGACGACTGGGACCCCAAGTACGACGATTTGGTCATCGGTCTCAAGAAATGGGAGTTGCAGCGCGTCGGCTGCAACCACTGCACCGGCTTGATCACCGCCCAGAAGTTCGTGGACGCCGGCTATCCGGTGGTCAAGGGGACGGCGCGCTTCCGGTCCAAGACCACCAACTACCTGGGCAACGGGGACGTCATTACCTTCCCGGGATGATCGCGGGCTTGGGACGCGTTGCGGCGGTCTCGCGGGATTCGGACCGGGGCGCCCGGTCCGAATCCCGTCCCGCCGGAAGACATCTCCGTCCGGGACCGTTGGAGGAGGGGACGCCTCCGCGTCCGGAGAAGCCTTCCTCCGGCCCCGGCAACGCAAGGGACGCTGCTGTCGGAGTGTCGGACGATCGGCCTGAAGCGATCACTGGAGGCCGTATGGAATCATTGCTGCCGCGAACCCTCGGCGTCGAGAGCGGGTCGGACTGCGCCAGCCTGCTCGGCGCTCTGCTCACCGGTGTGCATCTCGACCGTCGCCTGGCCCGGTCCCTGGGCTGGCGCGGCGTGCGACCGGCGGCCTCGGCCGCTCCGGCCTGGAGCTTCCGCACGGCCGGGAGCGGGCATGTCTTCGGCCTGCTCTTCCTGGGGGAGACCGTGACCGCGTCCGGGGACGGCCTCCTGGGCGATTTCGACCTATTCGTGTTCCCGAACGCCGAAAGCGCGTTGCTGGAACGCTTCCCCCTCGAAGCCCTGCGCCTGGCCCTTCGCGAGGACTACGGTCGTCTCGTGCGCGATTTTTCCGCCCACGCCGAGGCCCTGGCCCCCTTCGTGTGCGGACGGCTGCGGCTGGAAGCGGCGCTGGACGGCTCGGGCCTGGGGTTGGGCCTGGAGGCCTCGGCCCGCCACCGCCTGGTCGCCCTGGACGGCGTTTCCGCCGAGACGCCCGACGGCCGGCCTGTCTGGCTTGTCGATCCTGGCGAACCGGAATGCGACGTGCCCCAGTACCGCCTGTCGCTGCCCGCGTTTTCCCTGTTGGCGGCCACGGCGGAGCGACTGCTCCGGGAGACGGCGAAGGTGTCTCTGGCGGTCGCCCCGGTCCCGGTTTTCGGGTTTCGGGCAGAGGGCAAGGCGGAGCCGCTGCCGGGAGAATGCGGTCGCGCCGTGCGGCTTCGGGCCGATTTCGGCCGTCTGTCGCCGCCCCCGGGACGTGGCCGGCGGGTGCCGCGCTTGCCCGGCCGCCATGAGCCCGCCGCCCCGCAAACCGCGCGACTGCCGGTGCTGCACGTGCTCACAGGCTTCCTTGGCGCGGGCAAGACCACCTTCCTGCGGCGCTGGCTCGATTTCCTGCACGGGCGTGAACGCTTCACGGGCGTGATCCAAAACGAGTTCGGCGCGGTCGGGCTCGACGCCCGGCTCGTTGCCGGCGACACCAGGGTGGAGGCCATCGACGGCGGCTGCGTCTGCTGTTCCCTGGCCGACAGCTTGCGCCCCGGCCTGGAGCGGCTCCTGGCCGACATGCCTGCCGAGCAGTTCATTCTCGAAACCACCGGCCTGGCCAATCCGGAAAACGTGCTGGAGAGCCTCGGGGAACTGGACGATCTCGTGCTCCCGGGGCTGGTGGTCACGGTGCTCGACGCCGTGGAGTTGTGTCGCCGGCCCCATCTCCTGGAGGAGTGGGACCTCCTCCGGGCGCAGGCCGAAAGGGCCGACGTGCTCGTGGTCAACAAGGCGGACGCCGTGCCGGCGGACGCCCTGCCCGGAGTGTTGGAGCGTGTGGCCGCGGTCAACGGTCGCGGGCTGCTCCTGACGGCCCGGCAGGGGACCACCGCCTTCGCCAGCCTTGACGCCTTTTACAACACTTGGCTGGACCGGCGCGACAGGGTGCGGATGCCGTCCCGCCGGCCCTCGCTGCGCCCCTTGGGCCAGAAGCCGCCCACCCATGCGGCGGACGGCTACGTCTCGCGCACGGTGTCCTGGGATCGTCCGGTCAGCCGCGAGGCGATCGTGGCCGTGCTGGCCGGTTGCGGGCCGGGGTTGTGCCGGGCCAAGGGTTTGGTCTTCGTGCACGGCGAAGGGGCTTGTGTGGTGCAGTACGCGGCGGGCAGACTCTCTTTCGATCCGGCTCCCGAGCCGCTCCCGGACGAGGAGGGGTACGGACATCTCGTGCTGATCGGAATCGGATTGAGGCCGTAGACAGGCCCGGAGCGGCCGGAAAGGAGGCTCCTGTGTGGCTGATTGAAATGGGCGGATGGGTGATGTGGCCGCTGTTGCTGGTATCGGTCACGGCCTTGGGCATCATCGTGGAGCGCGGGTTGTTTTTGTCGTCATTCCCGTTTCCGGGCAAGGAGTTCCCCGCGCTGCTCCTGGAGACGACCCGGACCGGGGATCCCTCGGCCCTGGCGGGAAGCCTGGGCGCGTCCGGCCCGCTTTCCGATTTCGGCCGTATTCTTGGAGACATGGACTACCCGAACAAGGAAGCGGCCTTGCGTGTGGCCGGGGGCGCCGTCGTCAGGCAGTTGGAGGCCGGCCTGCCCACGCTTTCGCTGCTAACGCGCGTCGCGCCGCTGCTCGGGCTGCTCGGCACCGTCTTCGGCATGATCACCACCTTTTCACGGATTTCCGAAGCGCGGTCCGGGGTGGACATGAATATGCTGGCCGGCGGCATTTGGCAGGCGCTGCTGACCACGGCAGCGGGATTGTGCATCGCCATCCCGGCGCTTTTCTTCTTGAACCACTACCAGAACCGGGCCCGTCGCGCCGCCAAGGCTCTGGCCGAAGCCGGCAACACGGTCCTGCTGCTGCGCAAGGAGAAAAAGTGAGATGCTGGATTTCGAACTCCGGCACGAATCCGCGGCGCTTTTCGACCTCACGCCGCTGATCGACATGATGTTCATCCTGCTTATCTTTTTCGTCGTGGCGGCGGCTTTCGCCATGCGCGGCATCGACCTGGACCTGCCCCCGGCACAGGCCAGCCGGTCCCTCTCCGGGCGCATGGTGGAGTTGCGGCTTTTCCAGGACGGCTCTTTCGCCTTCGAAGGCGTCCCGGTCGCGCGCCGGGATATCCGCGACAAGCTGCAGGCCCTTGTCCGGGGATTCAAGGCCGCGCCGGGGCAGCTCGTGCTCAAGGCCGCGCCTGAAGCTCCGGTCGAGGCCCTGCTGTTCCTCGTGGACGAGGTGCGCATGCAGGGCGGGGAAAAACTGCTCATCGCCACGTCCCGACCGCAAGAGGACAGGGCGCGATGAGCGTTGCCCAGGCCGGCGCGCGGGAACATGGAGCATGACCTACACCGAACGCATCTGGACCGGGCTCGCCGTATCGCTATTCGCCCATTTCCTGCTCACGACCACGCGCTTTGCGCCGACTTCCGCCATGCCTGCCTCCGACGCCTGCATCGACATGGATACGGCATCCGTGATCGTCAACGACGCGGGACACGCCGGGGTGGGAATAGACGCGTATGCCCCGCCGGCCCAAAACGCCCGGAACCTGGCCGACCAGCGGCGGCAGGCGTTTCTCAAGTACCTGGACGCGGTCGACGAGGCCGTGCATGCTCGTCGTCCGGACGTGCCGGGCAGCCGCCTGCTCGGCGTGGCGGTCTACGGTTTCGCAATCCGCGGTGATGGCACCTTCACCGAACCGTACCTCAAGGTCTCGTCCGGGGACCCAGGGCTGGACGCTGCCGCGTCCCGGGCCATCCGCGCCGCCAGCGGAGCGGTCAAACGTCCGCCCATCCTTGGGACCGGGAGCATCCCGGTCGTGTTGCACGTGAAGTATCAATACGATTTGAGGTGACGCTGCCTTGGCGTCACCCCCGCGCCGATGCGATTTGGCTGCTGCCCATGAGGATGCCGAGTGCCTTGGCCCCGGCCTTGAAGTGGACCGGATGGGGGCCTTACGGTCGAGAGAACCCCTTGATGCCGCAGGCGGCGAGGCGAAGCGTGTCGCGGCCCCATCGGGCGTTTGCCCGGTCCATGACCGCCATGGGGCGTTCCGCTTTCGGGTCAGGAGCGGGCACGGAAGGGAGAAGCGATGGCTGCGGGCATCTGACGGGCTCCAAGCCGGAAGGGGGGCAACGATCCGGATTCAAAAACTGACGTTTACGCCAACCTCGCCGCCGTAGCTGACCGTTTGCGAATCAAAGGCGGTGGCCGAAGCAGAACCCCGCACCAGCACCCGTTCGCTGAGTTTGTAGGAAGTTCCCGCACTGGCCGTGGCCCAATCCGCTTTTACCGGGGCGGCGGCCATGGAGTAGGGCGCGGCCGTGGTCGAAGTGAGCGCGGCCTTGACCTTGCGGTCGCTTTGGTCAACCAGTTCGTGGTTCCATTTGGCTTCCACGAACGGCCGCCAGTCGCCGGCCTCGATGGCGGCGCGCCAGCCGAGCTGGCTTATGGCCGAATCCCGTATCTGCTCGCCGAACGAAAGGGCCGTGACGCCGTTGCTGCCGGTCTGCGCGCCGCTGCCGCCGGTTTCGGCAAAACCCTTGATGCGCACCTGTTGCAGCACCAAGCCCGCCACCGGGCCTGTGGTGACCGGTCCCAGGCGGATGTCGCCGCCGGCGCGCAAGGCCAGGGCCAGGGATGTCCCCGTGGTGTCGGCGCTGTTGCTGTCGGTGAAAAGCCCCAATGTCGCGTCGCGGGCGATCTTGTCCTGATACCAGCCGCAGGAGGCCACGACATTGCCCCAGACCGGTCCGGCCCGATAGGCGGAATAGAGGCTTATGGCCTGGTCGTTTTGGTCGAACTGACCGCCGCCCATGGAGAAACGCTGGGTCTGGGTTCCGGCGGTAAAGGCCGCGCCGACGATGAGTCCGAACGGCATCTGGTAATCCACGCCCGCCGATCCCGTAAACGGCGTGCCGGCGACATCGGGGAAGCCCGAAAAATTCTTGAGCGTCAGTGCCCCGACGCCGCCGCCGATCCAGACGTTGACGCCGGTCGGGCCGCGATGTTGGCCGGACAGGTCTATCTGCCCCTGGATGGCGGCCGCACGGGCCAGGCCGCCCTGGATCGGAGCCTCGGCCAAAAGGGAGATCTGGCTCGGAGCCGTCAGTAGGCCGACTTCATAATCCGATTCGATCTTCTGCCCGGCCGTGGTCAGGTGATGGCCGTCGACGAACAGATAGGTTTGCAATTGGACGGGGGTAATGTCGGCCCAGGTGGTCACCAGGGCGGCGACCGGGGACGGGGCGTTGGCCGACAGCACCGACGACGGCGTGAATCCGAAAAGGGTGGGATTGGTCGCCACGAACTGGAACACGCCGGTGAGGTCGGCGGGAATAAAACGCACGCCGGCCGCCGTCAGGTACGACCACTTGGTCATCCCGTACGCGACCGCACGCGCGTAGTCGTCGATGTTGCTTGCGGCGACGAAGCCGCCCGAACCGGTCAGCGTCGATGTGTAAAAGGTATTGGGCACCATGATGGTGCGGGCGCCTGCCGCCTGCAGGGTCGCCACGCTGGCCGCGAATTCGGAGGCTATGCCGTTTAAGAATGCGGGGTTGGCCGCGATCCAGGCGGCGCCCTGGTTTTGCACGAAGATCAGATCGTTGTTGCCGCTGTTGACGACATAAAGGGCCTGGGCGTTGACGGCCCCCCCTGTGGAGGCGATGAGGTTGGCGATTTGCTGGGTGGCGGCCACATTCCCGGAGAGTCCTCCGGGAGCGGGGGAACCTCCGATGGAGGAACTCAAGGGGGCCGTATAGGCGCTGCCATTGGCGAAGTTGGTCCCGCCGGCGCTGACCGTTTCGGCGGAAAGGCCGAATCTTGCCGCCAAAAACGTGCTGGTCATCACCCCGGGACCGGCCCACCCGCCCTGGGCGCCGCCGGCGATGGCGGAGGCGACCATTGCATCGGCTGACGCGTTTCCCGTCGACGTATAGCGAAAATAGCCGCTGTCCAGGGTGCTGTCGCCCAAGCCGACAAACTGATTGAACGCGCCTGCGGCAATGGCCAAGCGAGGCGCGATGAGAGTGAGGAAGGCGGCAAGAAGAAAAAGATGCGGCACTTTTGACATGGGTACGTTCCCGGAGATCGATTCTCAACGTCCGTCTGGAGAAATACAACTCGACTTGTCGTCTGCTTATTGAGCGTCACACAAAAATTGGAAATCATCAATCAGGGAACGCGCAACCGCCTTCTCTGCAGCCGGCCAAGGTCTTCTTCCCCGAGTCCGCACAACCAGCGAGAGCCCTTCAGGGGCACGGGGAGGTTGCGGGCGGCAGCACGGCGATGGCCCGAAGCCCTTGTCCGCCTTCCCGATTTTCCAGGACGAGCCGGCCTCCCATTTCCCGCAACACGGCCTCGACGATGGCGAGCCCCAGCCCGCACCCCGTGGGCGTCTGCCGTTTGCCGCGAAAGAAGCGCTGCGTCGCCTGGGAAATCTCTTCGGGAGGCATGCCGGGCCCCTCGTCTTCCACCCCTATGCCGCGCCCGTCCGGCGTGACGTTCCACACGACCGCCCCCCCCTCCGGCGAGTGCTGCAGCGCGTTTTCATGGAGATTGCGCAGGGCGATGGCGAGGCTGTCCCGGTTCGCGGTGAGCGTGAAGTCTCGTAGGGCGGGATCGATGCGGACCGCGACGTCCTTTCCCGACGGTTGGGCCGCTGCGCCGATCTCCTCGATCAGGTCGCCGACGCAGACGCGTTCCGATTGGCCGGCGGCCAGCCCGCTTTCGAGCTTGGCCAGGGTCAGCAGCTGGCGCACCAGACGCGTGGCGCGGTCGACGGAGAGCAGGATGTGTCGCAAGGCTTCCTGCCGGACGCCGGGATCGCCGGCGGCCATGGCGATTTGCGCGTGCGTCTTCAACCCGGCCAGGGGCGTGCGCAGTTCGTGGGCGGCGAAGGCCGTGACGTCCCGTTCGTGGCGTCGGGCCGTCTCCACCTTGGCGAACAGGTTGTTCAGGGCCGCGGCCAGGGGCAGGAGCTCGGCAGGCGCGTGTTGCGTCTGCAAGGGCCGCATGTCGTCGGCCTCGCGGGCTTTGAGCTCCACGGCCATGGCGAGAAGCGGGCGCAGCCCGCGCCCGAGGCTCAGCCAGAGGAGTCCTCCGAGCAGGGGAAGCATCAGGATGGCGGGGATGGAAAGCCCCTTGACCAGGTCGACGGCGAGTTGGTCGCGCTGGCCGAGACGGTCGCCGATCAGCACGCGTACGCCCTTGGCGGGATTGTCGATGGTGTACACCCGCCAGTATTCGCCCTGGATGCGGCGGTCGGAGAAGCCCGCCGCATGGTCGGAGAGGGAAACGTCCGGCGCGCTGCCGGACCGGGCGAGCAGGCGTCCGTCCAGCGACCATATCTGGCAGGAGAGCTGGCGCTGGTAGCGTTCCGGCGTCGCGGCGGCGCTCGCCGCGGCGGCAAAGGCGGGGCCGTTTTGGGCGACGAGGGAATCGACCATGCGCGCCGCTTCCTGGAGGCGGGTGTCGAGCACGTGCTCGAGTTCCGCTTTTGCCCCCACGAAAATCCAGAGGATGCCGCACAGCCAGATGATGCCCGTGGCGGCGACCAGGATGGCGAAAAGACGCCGGCGCAGGGAGCTCATGGCGCGACCTGCACCCGGTAGCCGAGCCCGCGCACCGTTTCTATTTTCTCCCGGCCGAGCTTGGCCCGCAAATGATGCACATGCACCTCCACCGCGTTGCTTTCCACTTCCTCGCCCCAGCCGTACAGCCGGTCCTCGATTTCGCCCTTGGAGCGGATCGCGCCGGGATGCTCCATCAGAAGCGCCAGGACCGCGAACTCCCGCCGGGACAGTGCGAGAGGCTGCCCGTTTAGGGTGGCCGACAGGGTGGACGGCTCGAGCGCAATGCCGGCGGCCGTCAGACAGGGGGCGGCGCGTCCTCCGCCGCGCCGCCCGATGGCCCGGACGCGCGCGGCCAGTTCGTCCAGGTCGAAGGGCTTGCCGCAATAGTCGTCCGCGCCGAGGTCGAGTCCCTTGACCCTGTCCGCGACCTCGTCGAGGGCGGTGAGCAACAGGACCGGGGTCCGGTCTTTCCGTTGGCGCATGCCCCGCAGCACATCCAGCCCGGAACCGTCCGGCAGCATCAGGTCGAGCACCACGGCGTCGAAGGCCGTCGTGGCGAGCGCTTCGCCGGCTTGCGCGCAGGAGCCGACCAGATCCACGGTCATGCCGGCCAGGCCGAGCCCCACCTTGAGCCCCGCGGCAAGAACCTGATCGTCTTCGATGATGAGAATCCGCATGTCCGGTTTCCTCCGGCTCCGGTTTCCCGTCTCCGCCTTAAGGCTGGCTTAAGGTGGACGGCGAAACTGGGGGAAACTTCACGCAAGGAAGGAGCGACATGTCAAGAGCAGTATCGTGGACTTTCATCCTGGCCTTTTTCGTCGCGCTGCTCCTGCCGCCCGCCGGAGCGTCGGCCAAGACGCCGGCCCCGGCGGATGCGGTGTTCCGGCTACGCGCAACGCGCGACGGCGGCGGGGATATCCTCTGCACCTGGGACATCGCCCCGGGGCATTACCTCTATCGGGACCGGATCGCGGTCACGACGGACGACGGTCAGGCCGTGCCCCTTGCGCTGCCCGCCGGGGTGGAAAAGGACGATCCGACCTTCGGAACCACGCGGGTCTACCACGACCAGGTGTCGGCGGCGCTCACCGGCGCGACCCTGCCTGCCTCGGACGCGATCCACGTGACCTACCAGGGCTGCGCCGAGCATGGCGTGTGCTATCCGCCCGTGCGCAAGAAGATCGATCTGGCAACGCTTGCGGTGACGCCGGAAAAAAAGGGTCCTGCGCCGGATGCCGCACGGCCCGCCGGAGCGGCGCAACCCGCGCGCGGCAAGACGGACGGGGCGCTGGCGTCCTCGCTTTCCGGCAGCTTGCCGGCGATGGCGTTCAGTTTCCTGGGCTTCGGCCTGCTGTTGGCCTTCACGCCCTGCGTCTTCCCCATGGTGCCGATCCTCTCCGGCATGCTGGCGCGCTCAGGCCAGGAACTGTCGGCACGCAAGGGACTTGCGCTTTCCGGCGCCTACGTGCTGGCCATGGCCCTGGCGTACGCGGCCCTCGGCGTTGCGGCCGCCTGGTCGGGGCAAAACCTCCAGATCCTGCTGCAACGGCCGGCGGCGATCGTCCTGATGGGCCTGGTCTTCGCGGCCCTCTCGCTTTCCATGTTCGGGCTCTACGATCTGGCGTTGCCGGCCTCGCTTGCCGCGCGCCTGTCGCGGGCCACGGGGCGCGCCGGAGGGTCGGTCGGCG
>DQED01000321.1:18255-18785 GCA_003525525.1 Desulfovibrio sp. | reverse complement strand
GGCCTCGATCAGCCGCCGCCGGCCCCGCAGGCCGACCCCGGGCCACAGCAACACCGTGGCCCTATCCAGGCGCTCGCCAGCCCGGGCCGTATCCACCGCGACCTGCGCCGTCGTATCCAGCATTTCGTCCATGACGCGAGCATAACCGAGCGCCTCGCGAAAGCAACGCCGTCCCCTGCCCTCCTCTCTGGGCAATGACATGGCCGGCCCAGGCCGGCAGACCGACGGGGTGTTGAGGATCGAGAGCGCGCAATTCCATCGGGGCCCGGGGCGCACGCCCTGAAGCCGGATGCATGGCAGCATTGCTCCTGTTGCCCTCTCTTGAAAGTCCTTGAGGCAGGTCCACAATGCCGGAGGCCTCTTCCCTCCGCCTCCCCCCTCCCCGTCTCCTAGCGCTGGTCGAGCGGCACGTAGGGCCGGCGCGGCGGGCCGATATAGACTTGGCGCGGCCGGTGGATGCGCGTGGTGGGGTCGCGGTTTTCCTCGCGCCAGTGGGCGATCCAACCCGGCATGCGGCCGATGGCGAACAT
>DQED01000321.1:372-18233 GCA_003525525.1 Desulfovibrio sp. | reverse complement strand
CCGGAATAGAAGTCCACGTTGGGATAGAGCTTGCGGCTCTTGAAGTAGTCGTCGGAAAGGGCGGCCTCCTCCAGTTCCAGGGCGATGTCCATGAGGGGATCGCTCTGGCCGGACTGGAAGACGAGGTCGTGGGCGGCCTTTTTGAGCACCCTGGCCCGGGGGTCGAAATTCTTGTAGACGCGGTGTCCGAAGCCCATGAGCCGGCGTTCCTTGCGCTTGACCAGTTCCAGGAAGGATTTGACCTTGTGCTTGCCGGCGAGGATCTGCTCGAGCATGTCGATGACCGCGGCGTTGGCCCCGCCGTGCAGCCGCCCCCACAGGGCGCAGATGCCCGAGGAGACGCTGGCGAAGAGGTTCGCCTGGGTGGAACCCACCATGCGCACCGTGGAACAGGAGCAGTTCTGCTCGTGGTCGGCGTGGACCACGAGGAAAAGCGACAGCGCCGCAACGGCCTGCTGCGTGGGCTCGTAGTCGCGGTTGGGCACCGAGAACATCATGTGCAGGAAGTTGCGGCAATAGCTGAGGTTGGGGTCCGGGTACATGAAGGGCAGGCCCAGGGATTTGCGGTAGCTGAAGGCGGCGATGGTGCGCACCTTGCTCACGAGCTTGCCCACGGCCAGCATGAAGTCGTCCATGGTCTGGATTTCGAGCAGCTCGGGGTGGTAGTTGCCAAGCGAGTTGATGACGGCCGACAGAATGGCCATCGGCTGTCCGCCCGGCGGGAACCCGTCGAAATGATGGAGCAAGCCTTCGTGCAAGAGCTCGTGCTCGGACAGCAGCGAACGAAACGCCGTACGTTCTTCGGCCGTCGGGAGCTTGCCGAAGATCAACAGCATCGCGGTCTCGATAAAAGAACTTTTTTCGGCCAACTGTTCGATGGGGATGCCGCGATAGCGCAAAATGCCCTTTTCGCCGTCGACGAAGGTGATCGACGACAGGCAGGAGCCGGTATTGCCGTAGCCGGGGTCGAAGCAGAGCAGCCCGGCCTCCTTTTCCAGGGAGGCGACGTCGATGCCGACCTCGCCCTCGCTGCCCACGGTGACGGGCAGTTCCAGGGTTTTTTCGCCGTAGGTCAATGTGGCGGTTTTGACTTCGCGCATGAGGCTCCTCGTGTCCGGGGGGTGAGGGGGAGAGAACGGCCGCAAGCGGCGCGGCGGCTGCGACGCCGTTTCGTGTTGCTCCCATTATAGAAAAAAAATTCGGCCTTGTCTCCCTTCCTTCGGGACGGTCCGGGCGGGCTCAGGGCTTGCGGGCAACGACAAGGGAATAATAGCCGTGGGCGGCGTTGACGCCGACGTCGACAAAGCCGGCGGCCGCAAGCAGCGACGCGATCTCCTTGGCCGCATACTGCCGGCCGCGTACTGCCAGATAAAGCAAGACCGACAAGGCGGCCGCGGCCAGGGGACCGACGCCGTCGTCGTCGACGAGGATTTCGTGCACAAAGACCCGCCCACCCCTGGGAAGGGCCTGAAAGGCCCGGGCCGCCAGCTCCCGGTTGGTCGCCTCGTCCCAGTCGTGCAGGATGTTGGACAGCAGCATGGCGTCATACCCCTCGGGCCAGGACTCCCGGAACATGTCCAGGGGCAAGGTGTCGATCCGACTGGCAAGGCCGGCCGCTTCCAGGTATCCGGCGGCGACCCGGCACATGGCCGGCAAGTCCATCACCGTACAGCGCAAGGCCGGATCGCGCCGGGCCAGGGCGACGGCAAAGCAGCCCGACCCGCCGCCCACGTCCAGCAGCCTGGAGACGCCCTGGAAACGCCCGGTGGCCGCCAAACCCAGGGAAGCGCCCAGGGACTGGCTTTGCATGACCCGGGCCACGGCCGTGGCGGCCTCTTCGTCGAGACGGCCCTCGCCCCAGCCCTTGGCCGCCTGGTACTGCCCGGGCCCAGCCTTGTCGCCAAGCGCCTGACAAAGCGCCCGGACCATGGGCAACTCCCGCATGACGCCAAGCGCGTCCCCCCAGTAGAACGGCTGTCCCCGGCGCAGGTACCGGCAGCCGGCTTCGCTGAGCCCGAAGCGACCCAGCCGTTTGGTCAGAAATCCCAGACAGGCCAGCAACGGCAGCAGACCGGCCAGTCCGTGCCCATCAAGACCGAGTCGCGCGGCCAGTTCCGCCTCCCCGGCGGGCTGCGTTTCCAGCGCCTCGAAAATGCCCAGGGCATCGGCGGCCAGCACGGCCGGCAAATGGATCGCCGAGCCCCAGAGGTCCCAAACGATGCGGTCGTCCACGCCAGGCAATACGTTCTCCCGTTCCATCATCCCTCCTGCGTTGTCCGGGTCCGCTGCGACCCGGCCGATGCCCCGGAGCATGGCCCAGGGAGACTTTTTCCGCACCTGGGAGAAATGACAGGGGCAAGCGGACAAAGCAGATGCCGAGAAGGGGACGAACGGCGCAAACAGCGGGAAGACGCGGCGGCTTCAATCGAAATCGATCAGTTGCCGGTGCAGCGCGGCGGCCACGGCCTGCGCCCGGTTGTACGTGCCGAGCTTGCGCATGATGTTGGCCACGTGAAAATTCACCGTCCGCTCCCGGATGCCCAGGATTCTGGAGATGTCCCAGGAGCTTTTGCCCTGCTTCAGCCACTGGAGGACTTCCTTTTCCCGAGGCGAGACGACGGGTTGCCCTGAGGGGCTTCGTTTCGCCCGCCGCAGCCGGGAAAAGGCCAGAAGGAGGTGGGGAGCCAGGCAACGGACGACGGCCTCGCCCCGACTGTCGGCTGTTGCCGATGCGCCGCCGAAACAGACGAGGCGGCCCTCGCGCTCCTCGAAGGTCGGCGGCAGGCCGGCGACATAGCCGCTTCGCAGGCCAAAATCCCGGCACAATGCCAGGGCGTTGGGTTGCTCGAGCCGGACGTGGGCATCGCACCAGCTTTGGATGCCCCGGGCCGTCATCGCCCCTTTGACGACCCCGTCCCGCTGTGGGCCGAGTTTCGCCAGATAGGCGTCGATCCAGGCGGTGGGGAAACCGATGCTGACGCCGTCGGCCACGGCCACGCCGCGGGCTTCGAGGCGTCCGGACAGAACCAGGGCGCAATCAAAAGGCAGCACGTCCCGGCTGTCCGAAAACAAGGACGTGAAATCCTCCTGCTTCCCGCAGTTGAGGCAGGCCTCGATGATGTCGAGCAGCCTGACCGCATCCGTCCCGTCGAGGAGGTTTCCGTCCGTCCCCCCTTTTCGGGCTGTCGTCCTGCCGGATTGGCGTCTCATGCCGCCTCCGCATGCCGCTCCCGCATCGGGAGCTTCGTCGCAGGGTCGTATTCCGGCTCGTCCGCCGTCCCTCTCGCGACGGTTCAGGCCCAGGGCATCTGCCGCCAGTCCATGGCGGCCGGACGATGGCCGTGCTGGCGGGCGAGCAGTTCCAGGGGAGCCAGGGCCAGCCCCGCCGCCTCGGGCGGATAGTCGGCCAGGGCGTCGTCGGCCAGCTCGGCCAGGTAGTGGTTGCAGCGCCGGCAGACCACGACCCGCTCGCTGTCGAAGCCCGGCACGGCATAGACCTGCGCCGAGGGGCCGGGAGCTTCGCAAAAAGGGCATTCCCGCCGGGAAAAGCGCCAGGTCGCGGCGCAAAAGGAACAGGCCATGACGCCGCCGCCCGAGGCCTCGCGGCGGACAAAGCCCGGCCAGGAACCGCATACGGGGCAATAGCCCCGGTTCCAGGGGATCTCGGCCACGGCCCCGGACAGGCGCCGGCCCCGGGCCATGGCCAGGGGGGCGAGCAGTTCGGTGATCCAGAACACGAGCACGCGCGCGTCCACCCCGATGCCGTTGGCGGCCCGGGCCAGGCCCTTGTCCCTGTCGCGCAGGCAGTCCCGGGCCGCCTGTTCCACAAATCCCTCCCGCACCTGCGCCGTGCGGGCGATGACCGCGAGGTCGCCGCGCACGTCGCGAAAGCCCGCCGCAAGGGCCGGCTGGAGCACCTCGAAAGCGCGCTCCAGGTCGCAGCCGTGCAGGGGGAACTCGTCGCGCGCCTCCAGGCACGCGCCCTGGGCCAGACGCACCGGATCCGGCCGCGGGGCCGGCCGCGGCGCGTCCACGCCGCGCAAAACCGCCACCAGCGGCTCCCGGGCCAGCAGCAACCCGAGGAACGGATCGACGAAGGCCCGGACATGGGGGCGTTCGCGGCGCAGCCGGTCCACGGCCTCGGCGAAAGCGGAAACATGTTCCATGGCGACGACTCCTTGCCGACGCCTCCCGGGCGAATCGGGCGGCCGGCAAAAGCGCCTTTGGCGTGCCAACAATCCCCGCGCCCGTCAACCGGCGGCGGCAGCGGCAAAGACACGGAAACTTCGATCGGGTTGTCGAATTTTTTGATTGTATTTAAAATAGCTTAATAGATTTTCGGGCAAAAACCCGCCGCTAGTGAGGTATTTTTCTTGGAAAAACCGTGACGGTTAGTGCCAAAGCTCAAGCAATTCGGATTCCTTTGACCCCTCTCCACCCCTTTTCTAGGAAAGTAGTGTGCCTGATTAGACATAAGTTCTTACGCCGGACGGAGGGCCGCCCGGCGTTTGCGGAACAGGAAAAAGGAGGCGGTATGGGCATTTCCCGACGTGGGTTCATGAAACTGACGGGGGCCGGACTGGCCTGCCTGGGGCTTAGGGACCTCGGGCTCGATCCCCGTCCGGCGGCGGCGTACGCCACGAAGCTGCGCATCGAAGGGGCGAAGGAATATCAGTCCACCTGTCCCTTCTGTTCCTGCGGCTGCAGCATCCTGATGTTCGTCAAGGACGGCAAATTTTTAAGTTCCGAAGGCGATCCGGACTATCCGATCAGCGAGGGGGCGCTTTGCCCCAAGGGCGCGGCCTTCCACGCCATGCACGTGAGCCACCACCGCATTCTCAAGCCCCGCTACCGGGCCCCCGGCAGCGACAAATGGGAGGAAAAGGACTGGGACTTCGTCCTTTCCCGCATCGCCCAGCGCGTCAAGGAAACCCGCGACCGCGACTTCATGGAAAAAAACGAGAAGGGCCAGACCGTCAACCGGGTCGAGTCCATCTTCCAGCTCGGCACGTCCCAGATGGACAACGAGGAATGCGCCGTCAGCCACCAAATGCTCAGAAGCCTGGGGGTCGTCCATTTCGACCATCAGGCCCGTATCTGACACTCGCCCACTGTACCGGCTCTGGCAGAGTCGTTCGGACGCGGCGCGATGACCCAGCATTGGATTGACATCAAGAACGCAAACGCCATCCTCATCATGGGGAGCAACGCAGCAGAGCACCACCCCATCTCGTTCAAATGGGTGCTGAAGGCCAAGGACGCCGGGGCCGCGGTCATCCACGTGGACCCGAAGTTCTCCCGCACGTCCGCCCGCAGCGATTTCCACGTACCGCTTCGTTCCGGCACGGACATCGCGTTTCTGGGCGGCATGATGAAGTACATCATCGAAAACGAGCGCTACCACAAAGACTACGTGGTGGAATACACCAACGCCGCCTTCATCGTGGGCGACGGCTTCGACTTCAAGGACGGGCTGTTCTCCGGCTTCGACCCGGCGACCAAGACCTACGACCAGAAGAAGTGGGCCTTCGCCATGGACGAAAACGGCGTGCCGAAGCGCGACAAGACGCTGGCCGATCCCCGCTGCGTCTTTCAGCTGCTCAAGAAGCACTACGCGCGCTACGACATGGACACCGTGTCGTCGATCACGGGCGTGTCCAAGGACAACCTGGAAAAGGTCTATTCGATCTACACGGCCACGGGCAAACCGGACAAGGCCGGCACCATGATGTACGCCCTGGGCTGGACCCAGCACAGCGTGGGCGTGCAGAACATCCGCTGCGCCGGCATCATCCAGCTGCTTTTAGGCAATATCGGCGTGGCCGGCGGCGGCGTCAACGCCCTGCGCGGCGAGCCCAACGTCCAGGGCTCCACGGACCACGCCATCCTGTGGCACATCCTGCCCGGCTACAACGCGGTGCCCAACACCAAGTGGCCGACGCTCGCCGACTACAACAAGGCCAACACCCCGGTCAGCTACGACCCGAAAAGCGCCAACTGGTGGCAAAACAGGCCCAAGTACATGGCGAGCCTGCTCAAGGCCTGGTTCGGCGACGCGGCAACGGCGGAAAACGAGTTCGGCTACGGCTGGCTGCCCAAGGTCGAGCCCGGCGTGGACTACGCGAGCCTGTACATCTTCGACCGGATGTACAAGAACAAGATCAAGGGCGGGTTCATCTACGGCCACAACCCGGCCCAGTCCATGCCCAACACGCACAAGATCCGCAAGGCGCTGACCCACCTCGACTGGCTGGTCGTGGGCGAGGCGCACGAGACCGAGACCGCCGCCTTCTGGCGGCAGCCGGGCTATGACCCGAAAAACGTCAAGACCGAGGTCTTCCTGCTGCCCTCCTGCCAGCGCGGCGAAAAGGACGGCACCACGTCCAACTCCGGCCGCTGGCACATGTGGCACTACAAGGGCTACGAACCCATGGGCGTCAGCAAGCCCATGGGCTGGATGGTCGTCGAGATCACCAAGCGCGTGATCGACCTGTACAAGAAGGAAGGCGGCGCCTTCCCGGCGCCCATCGTCAACCTCGACTGGTACAAGGAATACGACGCCGACCTGATCGCGAAGAAGATCAACGGCTGGTACACCCGCGACGTCACCGTGGGCGACAAGAGCTACAAGAAGGGCGAGCAGGTGGCGAGCTTCGCCTTCCTGCGCGACGACGGCTCGACCCTGTCCATGAACTGGCTCTACACCGGCTGCTACGGGCCCGCGGGCAACCTGGCCAAACGGCGCGACCACTCGCAAACGCCCCTGCAGGCGAAGATCGGGCTCTACCCGAACTACTCCTGGGCCTGGCCCGTCAACCGGCGCATCATCTACAACCGCGCCTCGGTGGACCTCAACGGCAAGCCGTTCAACCCGGCCAAGACCGTCATCGCCTGGGAGGACGGCAAGTGGGTCGGCGACATCCCCGACGGCCCGTGGCCGCCCATGGCCGATCCCAAGGGCAAGTACCCGTTCATCATGCACACCGAGGGCCACGGCCAGCTCTACGGCCCCGGTCGCGTGGACGGGCCCTTCCCCGAGCACTACGAGCCGGCCGAGACCCCGGTCACGACCAACCCGTTCTCCAAACAGATGCACAACCCGTGCATCAAGATCATCGACAGCGACATGGACGTGCTCGCCAAGCCCGGCGACCCGCGCTATCCCATCGTGCTGACGACCTACAGCCTCACCGAGCACTGGTGCGGCGGCGGCGACACGCGCAACACCCCGCCGCTTTTGGAGGCCGAACCCCAGCTCTACGTGGAGATGAGCCAGGAGCTGGCCAAGGAGAAAGGCATCAAAAACGGCGATCCGGTGGTGCTCGAGAGCCTGCGCGGCAAGGTCGAGGCCATCGCCATGGTCACCGTGCGCATGACCCCGCTCACCATCCAGGGCAAGACCGTCCACCTCGTGGGCATGCCGTTCTGCTTCGGCTGGACCACGCCCGGAGTCGGCGACGCCACCAACCGGCTCACCGTGTCGGTCGGCGATCCCAATACCACGATTCCGGAGTACAAGGCCTGCCTCGTCAACGTGCGCAAGGCAGACAAGATGACGGAACTGTACCGCTAACACGCGTCCCGGCCGGGGGCCTTGCGGCTCCCGGCCGGGCTTATACGGAGCGCGCCATGCCCAAGACCTTTTTCATCGACACCTCCCGCTGCACGGCCTGCCGCGGCTGTCAAGTGGCCTGCAAGGAATGGCACCAGCACAAGGCCGTGCCGACGACGCAGACCGGCACGCATCAGAACCCGCCGACGTTCACGCCGTTCAACTTCAAGATCGTGCGGTTTTCCGAGCACAAGATCGACGGGCAGATCAAATGGCTGTTTTTCCCGGACCAGTGCCGCCATTGCATCAATCCGCCCTGCAAGGACGCCGCCGACGCCTACGTGCCCGGGGCCATCGTCCAGGACGAGGCCACCGGGGCCGTGCTCTACACGGACCTGACCAAAAAGCTCACCATCGACCAGGCGCAGGAAGTGCGCGACGTGTGCCCCTACGCCATCCCGGCGCGCGACCAGGATTCGGGCATGCTCACCAAGTGCGACTGGTGCATCGACCGCCAGCAGGCCGGCATGCTGCCCGCGTGCGTGAAGACCTGCTGCACCGGCGCCATGAACTTCGGCGAGCGCGCGGACATGCTGGTCCTGGCAAGGCAGACCTTGGCCAAGGTCAAGGAGTCGCACCCCAAGGCGCAGCTCCTCGACGAGGACTATCTCGGCGTCATCTACCTCGTCACCGAGCCGCGCAACCTCTACTATGAATACGCCGAACGCCGGGCCCCGCAACACGGTCCGATGTCGCGCCAGGCGTTTCTGGCCATGCTGGCCCGGCCGGTCACCCGGATGCGCGGCTGAGGCGAGAGGGCCGGAGAAACTGCCTCCGGCGGCCAGGAGGGGCGACGACCCCTCCTGGCCCTCCCGTAAGGGCTACTCCCGAACGGGACGCGAACCGGATTCGACTCCCGGCCGCGCGGCCGCCATCTGCCAGTGGCGGCCGTGTGGCCGCTTCGCAACAAAAGGACGTCCCATGCGCATTCCCCCGAACATGACCCTCACGTCGCCGGACCTGCCCGACGTTCCGCCGCCGGCGGAACTGGCCGCAGTCATCGAGCGCTTTTCCGCCCTGGCGCGCCGGCGCCGGGAAGTCGCCGACGCCTTGCCGGACGCCCCGGTGGGGGTTTCCTACGATCCGGACCGTTTCGCCGCCGGCGCGCCGCTTCTGGCCGATGTCGGCCCGGCGGACCTGGCCGCGGATTTCCTGCGCGCCGCGAGCCTGCTCTTGCCGCGCCTGGCGGAACTTTTCCCGCCGCTTTCCAAGGACGCCGCCGTGTTGGCCCAGGCCCTGGCCATGGGGCCGCGCCTGGCCGCGCCGCTCTTGACGGCCCTGGCCACGGGCGGCGAGGCGGACATCGAGGCGCTGGCGTCGGAGATGGGCGTCGCCCCCGGCGCACTGGTCTTTTGCGCGCGCGAAGCCCTTGCCGCGACGCTTCGGGCCAGGGCGCGCACGCTTTCGCCCATGGCCGACGACGTGCTGTGGCAAAAGCCGTCCTGCCCGGTCTGCGGCGGACCGCCGGACTGCGGCATGCTCAAGGAGCAGCGCGAACCTTCGGAATTTCTCGTGGCCAAGTCGGGGAGGCTTTATCTCCACTGCGCGCTGTGCGGCCACCAGTGGCGTTTCCCCAGGCTCAAATGCGTGGCCTGCGGCGAGGGCGAGCAGGAAAAGCTCGACGTGCTGTTCCCGGCCGGCCGCGACCGCGAACGCATCCACGCCTGCCGCAGCTGCGGCCACTACCTGATCGTGCTCAACCGCGCGGAAACAAGCCGGGACACGGACCTCGACGCCGCCCCGGCGTCCCTGATCCATCTCGACGCCGCGGCCCAGGCCAGGGGGTTCGCGCCGATTTGCGACACCCCCTGGAATCACCTGGAGGGGGCGCAACCGGAGTAGGGCCGTTTCCCCACCGGCCTTCCGGCGTGTTTCGGGGAGACGCATCCGAGATCGGTTTTTTTGCAGGAAGATGGGCACGCCTTTTCAAGGCTTGCACGCTTCACGCGGCGCATCGCCTGCGCCNNGCCGCCGCCCCGAGGGCGCGACGCCGCATGGGCGGGCCGCGCCCTTTTTGGCCCGCCGCGACACGGCGCTACGGACGACGCCCCCCTCCCGAAGATCTTCATTCCTTCCAAACCAGCCAGTACTGGTTCACTTTTTTCATCAGACGGCCATAAACATATAAACGACCCTGGCCGATAGGTTTTCCATGAAAGCGTAGCTGCATGTGCGCTGGAAATGAAATCCTCGAACTGAGCTGATTGAATAAAGAGTCGTGTTTGAAGATTCAGCGCATTGAGTGACGCATGAGGACTGAAATGCACTGAATATAGCATTTGTGCTGTCACTGCAAAGGCATAGAAGGAGAAATCCGTGTCCGAAACAACAGGGATGCTCCAGCTCTTCTCGTCCCTCAAAGCGTCGGCATCCGAGACATCCGTTTCATCCGCGCAACAACAAGCCTCAACCTCCAGCGTTGCGAAGCAGGCCGAGTCCGATCACGCTGCGCCCCCCGCAGTTGCCGGCGATACCGTCGCCATTTCCGACCAAGCCCGGCAACTGGCCGCGACCGCACCCGCCGCAGCCCAACCCGTGACGAGCGATGCAACCGCGGCAACGGGCATCGACCGGCCCCAGGGGGGCACCACCCTTGTGGGTACGGCCACACTCTCCTCGGGCCGGCAGGTGACCGTAGAAAAATACAGATCTGCCGCCACGGAAACGGGCAATGGCGCACCCCGCTCCGGCTACATGGTGACCATTGCCGGCAATGACGCCACGCAAGCGCAAACCTTTCTGCTGCACGGCAACACCATCCTCAACGAGGACGCCAGCGGCGCCCTGCACCTCGCCGCCTACGCGCCCGGCAGGGAAACCGGCGGCAACGACATCATCATCGGCCTCACCCCGTCCGCCCTGCGCGGCGGCGCAGGCAACGACACCCTGTTCGACCTGAGCGAGGCCGGCGCCGAAAGCATCAGCGGCGGTGCGGGCGACGACACCGTCCTCGTGGCCGGCAACGGCGTCATGGCACACATCGACGGCGGCGACGGCAACGACGCCGTCGTGGTCAAAGGCACCGTCCTTGGCGGCAGCATCTCCCTGGGCGCAGGCGACGACAGCCTGCAAGCCGGCACCCTGAACGGGGCCGTCTCGCCGTTGACTCTGGATGCCGGCGCAGGCAACGACAGTATAGCCGCAAGTTATATCGGCATTGGCGACGGGCAGGTCAATATCGCCACCGGGGCCGGCAACGACCGCATCGATGCCGCCTACATCGGCCTTGCCGGCGGACAGGTCAATATCAGCACGGGCGAAGGCAACGACGCCGTGCATGCGAGCTGGATCGGCCTCGCAGTGGGCGGAGGCGCCGCACAGGTCAATATCGATACAGGAGACGGCAACGACAGCATCGATGCGAGTTGGCTCGGCACCGCCGCCGCCGGGGGCAGCGCGCAAGTCAACATCGACACCGGGGCCGGCAACGACAGCGTGCATTCGAGCTGGATCGCCACTGCCGTCGGCGGCGGAGGGGCGCAGGCCAACATCAGGACCGGAAGCGGCAACGACAGCATCCATTCGAGCTGGATCGGCACCGCCGTCGCGGGAGGCGGCGCGCAAGCCAATATCGATACCTCCGGCGGCAACGGCAGCAGCCGCGGCGGCACGTCCCTCAGTATCGCGGCTGGCGGCGGCAAGGATTACGTGCATGCCGGCCTCACGGGGCTGCGCACCGCGGCCGGCATGCGTCAAAACGTCACGCGCGCCCTGATCCGCAACAGCGAAGCCATCCTTCTCGGCGGCTCCGGCAACGACCTCCTCGTCGGCGGCTCCGGCAACGATGTCCTGATCGGCGGCTCGGGCAACGATGTCCTGATCGGCGGCTCCGGCAATGATTTGCTGGTCGGTGGTTCGGGCAATGACCTGACGGCCGGCGGCGCAGGCGACGATCCGCTGCTTGGTGGCGGCGAAGCCGGCGGCAGCCACGCCCATCTGACCCTGAAGGCACACCAGGCCTACAAGGTGCACACCTCGTAACCCGGCGACCGTCCCAGCCGGCCTTCCCCGGCGTTTCCCTTCCGGGAGGTCCAGGAGGGGCCGTCGCCCCTCCTGGACGCCGAGGCATCTTCCCTCGTTCTCCCCGGCTCCCTACCCTTCCCGCCTGCGCAGCAGAAACATGCCGTAGGTGGCCAGCAGGTTGGGAAAAAACTTCACGACCATGCCCTTTTCGTGATGGTGCGGCGTGCTGATGGCCGTCTCGCGCGCGATGGCGAAACCTTCCTTGCGGCAGAAGCGCCGGAAATCGCGGATGGTGATGACGCGGATGTTGGGCGTGTCGTACCACTCGTAGGGGAGCTCCCGCGAGACCGGCGCGCGGCCGCGGAAAAGCAGCTGGCCCCGGATGCGGTAGTAGGCGAAGTTGGGAAAGCTCACGATGCCGCGACGCCCCACGCGCAGCATCTCGCGGATAAGGCTCGCCGGGTCGTAGACCTGTTGCAGCGTCTGGGACAGGATCACGTAGTCGAAGCTGCCGTCGGCGTAGTCCCGGACTTCCTCGTTGATGTCGCCGTGCAGGATGGAAAGGCCCTTCTCGATCCCTCGCGTGACCTTGCCCTCTTCGGCTTCGATGCCCGTGCCGCGCACGTCCTTGTCCACGGAGAGGATGTGCAGCAGATCGCCCGAGCCGCAGCCGAGATCGAGCACCTTGGAGCCCGGCTCGATCCAGGAGGCGATGAGCGACAGGTCATAGCGCATGGCCCGCCTCCTTGGCCGCGTCCGCGGCCGCCCGGTCGAGGAAGCTCTCGAGCATGCCCGACAGCCTGGCGTTGGGGAGCAGGAAGGCGTCGTGGCCCCATTTCGCCTCGATCTCGACGAAGCTCACGTCCAGGCCGTTCTTCTTCATGGCCTGCACCATGGCCCGGGACTGGTAGGTCGGGTAGAGCCAGTCCGAGGAGAACGAGGCCACGAGGAAGCGGCAGCGCGCCTTGGCGAAGGCCGACACGGCCGAACCGCCGCCGTGCGCGGCCTCCAGGTTGAAATAGTCCGCGGCCTTGGTCACGTAGAGGAAGGAGTTGGCGTCGAAGCGGTCCACGAACTTCTGGCCCTGATAGCGCAGGTAGGACTCCACCTGGAAGTCGGCCTCCTCGAAATTGAACGAGATCTCGCAGCGGTCCTGGAGCCGGCGGTCGAACTTCTGGCGCATGGATTCGTCGGAGAGGTAGGTGATGTGCCCGATCATGCGCGCCACGGCCAGGCCGTGGCCGGGGTTCTCGCCGTCGTAGTAGTCGCCGCATTGCCACTTGGGGTCGGCCATGATCGCCTGGCGCGCCACCTCGTTGAACGCGATGGCCAGCGCCGAGTGCTTGGTGGTGGTGGCCAGCGGCACGGCGGAGCGCACCATGTCCGGGTAGCGCACGGCCCATTCGAGGACCTGCATGCCGCCCATGGAGCCGCCGATGGCGCACAGGAGCTTTGCAACGCCCAGGTGCTCCACCAGGCGCTTTTGCGCCCGCACCATGTCGCCGATGGTGATGACCGGGAAGGACAGCCCGTAGGGACGGCCCGTGGCCGGGTCCACGGACGAGGGGCCGGTCGAGCCCATGCAGCCGCCGATGACGTTGGAGCAGATGACGTAGTAGCGTTCCGTGTCGATGGGCTTGCCCGGGCCGATCATGATGTCCCACCAGCCGGGCTTGGCGTCGGCCTTGTCGTAGTAGCCTGCGGCGTGGGAGTCGCCGGTCAGGGCATGCAGCACGAGCACGGCGTTGGAAGCGGTTGCGTCAAGCGTGCCGTAGGTCTCGTAGGCCAGGGTCACGGGGCCGAGCGTGCGGCCCGATTCCACGGTCAGGACGTCCGGCGGCGCGGCGAAGGTGAAAAACCGCTTTTCCACCCGTCCCACGCTCGTTCCGGTCTGCGCATGTTCCACGTATTCGCTCATGGCTGCCTCTGCCTGGTCTCCTACCAGGAAGGTGGGCAAAGCGCCAGCGAGGCGGAACCCGGCCTGCCGGCGCGACGCGGCGTCGGGCGCGGCTGCGAAGCGGCGTCGCCTTGCGCCGCATGCGCCCGGGAGGAGACGAAGCCGTGGCATTCCATTGTTCCGGAATCATAACTGTTCACGAATAACACCTTCCTGTCCCGGCGTATTTCATGAATAGGCTGCAAGGAGGCAATAACCGTAACGATTTCCATGAGGATGCATCCGTCGAAACGCTTCCCCTTCCCGCGCGCAACCTGTATAGACGAATATGACATTCTCCCATTTTCCTATCCCGACACAAGGAGGACCACATGCCGGATTCGCCGCAACCGGAGAAACAGGCAGGGCTTTTCGAATTGGGATTGGTCATGGCCGGCGCGGTATCCGCCGGCGCTTACACCGCCGGCGTTTTGGACTTCCTGCTGGAAGCGCTGGAGGCCTGGGAGCAGGCCAAGCGGGAAGGCCACGACGTGCTGCGCCACAGCGTGCGCATCCCGGTGCTGGCCGGGGCCTCGGCCGGAGGCATGACCGCGGCCGCACTGACGGCCGCACTGTCCGGCCGCATCGAACCGGTCAAGAACCTCAACCTCGACGGCGACGCGCCGCAAGGCAACGCCCTCTACGAATGCTGGGTGGAGCGTGTCGACATCGAGCAGTTCCTGGGCCTCGACGATCTCGCGGCGCAGCGGGTGGACTCCCTGCTCGACTGCACCGCCCTCGACGCCCTGGCCGAGGAACGCATGCGGCCGGCGCCCGGCACGGCCGCGCCGCGGCCCTATATCGCCGACGACCTGCACGTGGTCCTGTCCCTGGCCAACCTGCGCGGCACGCCCTACAAGATCCCTTTCAAAGGCCAGGGCGACTACGGCTACCCCATGACCCTGCACAAGGATTACGCCCACTTCGTCTACCAAAAGCACCCCAGCCAGGACATCCCCTCCCCCATCGGCGGCATGCCCGTCGCCCTCGATCCGACAGACCCGGGTTCCGAGGACTGGACATTTTTCAAGACCGCCGCCCTGGCCACGGGCGCCTTCCCCCTGGCCCTGGCCCCGAGAATGCTCACGCGCTACGTCGACGACTACGCCCTGCGCAAATGGCTCGTGCCGCAACTGGTGTCCTACGACAGCGCCAACCGCATCCTGGAGATCAAAGCCCGGGAACAGCTCGTGGACCTCGACAGGGACGCCCTGGCCCGGACGGACGCCGTCCGGCGCGCCACCCTCAACGTGGACGGCGGCACTTTCGACAACGAACCCCTGGAGCTGGGACGACGCATCCTGGCCGGCGACGACATGGTCAACCCGCGCGACCCGGAGCGGGCGCATCGCGCCGTCCTGCTCATCGACCCGTTCCCCCAGCCCGCCGGCGACGCGGCCTTTCCCACGACCGCTCCCGACGTGCTGGCCATGGCCCTCAAGATCATCGGGGCCATGAAGGCCAACGCCCGGTTCAAGGAGGATGAACTCGCCCTGGCCCAGGATCGCGACTGTTACAGCCGCTTCATCATCGGCCCCGTCCGCGAAGGCAAGGCCAAGCCCTGGCACGCCGACATCGCCTGCGGCGCCCTTGGCGGTTTCAGCGGCTTCTTCTCGAGGAGATTCCGGCGGCACGACTTCCAGCTGGGCCGCCGCAACTGCCAGCGGTTCCTGTCCCACCATTTCCTCATTCCCTTCGAGGCGGCCACGAAAAACCCGGTGTTCAAAGCCGACGCGAGCAACCTGGCACGGTTCGCCGTGCGCAGGCCGGACGGCGGGACAACCAGGCTCTTTATCCCCATCATCCCGCTGATGCCCGGACTCGATCCGGACAAGGGAAACGAAGTGAAGGCCCTGTCCTTCGACGAAGCGGTGCTCGCCGGAAACGGCCTCGATCCGCTGCGCTCCCTGCTCAAGGGCCGCATCAAGGCCGTGGCCAAGATCTATCTCAAAAAGTACGTGGACGACCCCGGGCTGCGCAACCTCATCACCCTTTTTCTCAAAGGCAAGCTCAAAAAACTCGCCGACTGGCTCATCGGCATGGCCAAGCAGGATTTCACCCAAAACGGCGTGATGCGCTGAGCCTCCACCCGCGCGCCCTTCCGATCCCGCGCCGCGCGCCTGCGGCGCGGGATCGGAAGGGCGCGCAACCGGAGGTTGTCTGGCACGACCTTCCAGGGTATGGCGAACCCATACCCTGGAGGCGTTTTTCCCATGATCATGCGACATCTGGCCGCCGTGCTGACCGGCCTTGCCTTTCTGACCGCTGCCGCCGTTCCGGCGTCGGCCGCCGACCCGCAGAAAAAGCCCGAAGACTTCCGGGACGTCAAATGGGGCGCCTCGGCCGCGAGCGTGCCGGGGCTCACCCAGGCCGAACGCGACGGCGACATCGTCCATTACGAAAAGAAAGGAGAGAAGAAGGACCTCGGCGGCATGACCGTGCGCCATGTGACCTATTCCTTTTTCAAGGACAAGTTCTACCACGCCGAGATCGACTACGAGGGCGCGGGTTCCGCCGCGGCCATGCAGCGCAGCCTCGAAGCCAAGTACGGTCCCCCGGACACGGTGCGCGAGAAAAAGGACGCCTCCGGCCGGCCGTCCGAGGTCGCGGCCTGGAGCTGGCCCGGCTACGCCTTCATCGGCAACCGCCAGGACAAGGACGGTTCCCGCGGCCGGGTGTTCTACTTCTACGCGCCGCTGACCGAAGCCTCGGCCAAGGAGCAGGGCCTCGCCCCGGCTCCCGGCCAGGACAAGGCCGCGTCGCCCGCCGCCGGCACGGGGGCGACCTACAAGGTGAAAAGGGGCGACAGCCTCGCGCGCATCGCCAAGCGCTACGGCGTGACCGAGGAGGCCCTGTCCGCCGCCAACCCGGGCCTCACGGACAAGAACCTCAAAGCGGACGCGACCATCGCCCTGCCCCAAGGCGCGAACCAAACCCAGGACACGGCCCGGGCCAAGCCCGCGGATGTCCCGGCGGGACCGTACGACGAATACACGGTCAAGGACGGCGACATCCTGTCCCGCGTGGCCAACAGCCACGGCGCGCGCACCCGCGACGTCATCGCCGCCAATCCCGGCATCGATCCCGACAACCTGAAGCCGGGCACGGTGCTCAGGATCCCGACCCAGGCGAAGCCGCAGCAGGAACAGGCGCCGGACGCGGCGCAATGACGGGAAGACGGCGGGAGGGAAGAGAAACGCCTCCGGCGGCCAGGAGGGACAGCGTCCCTCCTGGACCTCCCCGACGGGGGGCAACTGCGATGCAGTAAATGGCGGCATGGAACGCACCGCCTTACAGGCACATTCGAAGGCGGCCGCATCCTGCGAAAGACGCAGCCTATCCGTTCGCCCCAAACGATTTGTCCTATCGATTGGCCAGCATAAATACGACATGGTAAGGGAATAGGGTCGCGGGCACGAGCCCAGGGCGACGCCCGACCATGCAACGACTCCGCAACCTGCTCGCCTCCCCCTGGGCCTACCGGGCCGTGCGCGCCGCCCTGGCCGTCGCTTTCATCGCGGCGGGCGCGATCAAGCTCGCCGACGTGCGCGCCTTTGCCCTGACCATCAAGGCCTTCGCCATCCTGCCCACGGACGTCGTCTCCCCCGTGGCCGTTGCCCTGCCCGTGCTCGAGATCGCGGGCGGGCTCCTGCTCCTGTGCGACGCGCCAGGCGGCCTCGCCGTCATCGGCGGCCTGCTGCTGCTTTTCATCGGCGTCGTCGTCAACGCCATCCGCCAGGGCCTGGACATCGACTGCGGCTGCTACGGCCCGGAAGACCCCGAGGGCCAAGTCTACCACGGCCTGTGGCCCACGTTGCGGCGCGACCTGGCCATGCTCGCCGGCGTGGCCTACTGCGCGGCCTGGAGACGCCTCCGCGGCACCGGCCGCAAACCACCAACCCCCGCCAAGGAGCAAGCATGCGCACCGTCAAACTGATCCCCACCCTGGTCGTCCTCGCCGTGTTCTGCCTGGCGCAAACGGCCCTGGCCGACAAGTTCGAGGACGAGGCCGCCAAGGAAAAGGAAGCCGTCAAGCTCGTGCGCGACACGCAAAAGGGCGGCTACGGCCTGGTCTCCACCGAAGAGCTCAGGAAGTGGCTCGACTCCGGCAAGAAGGTGGTCATCGTGGACACCATGCCCTACGAGGACAGCTACAAGAAGGAGCACATCCCCGGCGCGGCCAACTTCGTCTTCCCCATCCCGGACATGGAGACATGGGACGCCAAGGAGACAGGCGGCAAGACCGAGGCGGACTACGCCAAGCTGCTCGGCCCCGACAAGGACGCGACCATCGTGGTCTACTGCGGCTTCGTCAAATGCACGCGCAGCCACAACGGCGCGGTCTGGGCC
>DQED01000321.1:0-299 GCA_003525525.1 Desulfovibrio sp. | reverse complement strand
CGCCTCCGGCGGCCAGGAGGGGGCTTCCCCCCTCCTGGGCCTCCCGATTCCGGGCAAACCGCTGGTTCGTTGCGAGTCGTACGCATGTTGCTGTTTGATTTCTTCCGCCGCAATCCCCTGCCGCGAATGCCCGCCCCAAAGTCCGCGCCGCATGCGCCCCGCCCGGACCGCCCGGCCCGCGAGGAGGCCCTGGCGCAGGCCGTCGGCGAAAAAGCCTCCGCGCTTTTTTCCCACCGCAAGCTGCTGTGCGCCGAGGCCATCCTCGTCGCGGTCAACGAGAGCTTCGGTTCGCCCGTCAG
>DQED01000191.1 GCA_003525525.1 Desulfovibrio sp. | reverse complement strand
CGGCGGCGCGTTCGAAGTGACCGCGCTTGATCCGATCAAGTTCTACGCCGACGTGATCTACGGCGCAGGCGCCATGAACGACCACAAGGCCGCCAAGCGCCAGGGCTGGATGGTCGACTTCGGCGCCGAGTACACGGGTCTGGACGTCGTCACCCCGCAGGTGTTCGCCTTCTGGTCCACCGGCGAAGACAAGTCCACCCGCAACGGCTCCGAGCGTATGCCGTACATGCGTTCCCAGTGGGGTCCGGGCAACAGCTTCCTGTTCGACAGCAGCCAGGATCTGGGCAAGGGTTCCAACATGTACACCGATCCGGTCGGCAACTACGGCATCGGCGCCTCGTTGAACAACATCTCGTTCATCGAGAAGCTGACCAACCGCCTGACCTTCGTGTACGTGCGCGGCAACAACTCCGCCCGCGCCATCCGTGATTCGCAGCTCTACTACGCCAATGGCTACTTCAGCATGGGTCACGACCTGACCTACAACGAGTACGTCATGGGCCTGAACTTCGACACGAAGTACATGATCTACGAAAACCTGGCCGCCGTTCTCGAGACCGGCTGGGCGCACGGCGATTTCCAGGAGAGCGTCTGGGGCCATCGCCTGGTCCACCAGGCCAACGCCAACGGCGACAATTCCTGGAAGGTCGCTTTCGGCCTGACCTACAAGTTCTAAAGGCTGCCTGATCGACCACGACGCACAAGGGGGGCTTCGGCCCCCCTTTTTTTGCGCCGTTCCCCGTAACGGTTGACGCCGCCTGGTCCCGAAGGCATCCTCGGCCTCCCATTCCCGTCATCGGCGTCCGCCCACACAAGGAGGCACACATGGCAAAATCCGTCGTCGCATCCCCGAACCTGCCCAAGGCCATCGGACCCTATTCCCTGGGCGTATGGGCCGGCGATCTGTTGTTCGTTTCCGGCCAGACCCCCATCGATCCGGCGACCGGCGCCGTGGTTTCCGAGGACGTGGCCGCGCAGGCCCGCCAGAGCATCAAAAACGTGGCCGCCATCCTCGAAGCCGCCGGGCTCTCCCTCGACGATGTGGTCAAATCCACCCTTTTTATAAAGGATATGAATGCGTTTGCCGCCATCAACGCGGTCTACGCCGAGTTTTTCCACGAGCCCTATCCCGCGCGTTCCTGCGTCGAAGTGGCGCGCCTGCCGCGGGACGTGCTGGTGGAACTGGAGGTCGTGGCCAGGCGGTCCTGACCCGCGCACAGGGGATCACGCAAAGCAATTCGCGTGATTATGTCCCGTAGCTCTTGACTTTCCCCGGCCGGCCGGGAAACTTGCCCCACGCAAAGAAGCCCACGGGAGTGCCTCATGTCCGATGCGAAACAATCGAGCCCGTCGGCCGGCGGCGGGCGCTTCCGGGCTGCCCGGATTTTCTGCGTCCCCGATGACGTGAAGTTCCTGGACACCCTGGAACTGACGCGCCTTTCCGAAGCCTTCCAGGCCTGGACCGAACGGGCCAGCCGGCCGGACGTGGCCGTCTCGCGCAACCGGGTGCGCCTGATCTACCTCATGCTGCGCCACACCGGGGCACGCCTGGGCGAGGTGCTTGGCCTCGACGACCGCCGCGACATCAATCTCGACACCCTGGCCGTCACCTACAGCCACGGCGAAGGCGAAGGGCGCGAGGTGCAGATCCCGGCCGAGCTGGGCGAAGCCCTGGCCTCGGTATTCGCCAACCCGGCCTATGCCTCCCTGCGCGGCATCCTGTTCAAGCTCGACCAGGGCCACGTGCGCCGCAAGTTCTACGAGCGCGCCGACGAATGCGGCTTTTCCAAGGAGCTCGTCAACCCGAGCACCATCCGCCGCTCGCGCGCCGTGGAGCTGTTGCGCGACGACGTGCCCCTGCCCGTGGTCCAGCGCATCCTCGGTCATTCCACGGCGGACCTCACCGCCGCCTTCCTGCATCTGCCCGAGGACCAGCGGCGCAAGGTCGAACGGCAGGTGCTCGCGCGCGAAACGCGCCGCACCAGCGCCCGAAACGCCTTTTTCGGCCGCGTCGCCCAGGTGCGCAAGGGCGACATCCAGACGCAGGTCGTGGTGGAAAGCCTCGGCGGCCACGCCGTGTCCTCGGTCATCACCAACGAGAGCCTCAAGAACCTCGGCGTGACCGAAGGCAGCTTCGTCACGGCCGAGATCAAGGCCCCCTGGGTGGTGCTCGAGACCTGCGACGAGCTGCCCAAGGCCACCACCACCAACCGTTTCCTCGGCACCGTCGAGCTCACCCGCTTCGGCGAACTGACCTCCGAGGTCATCGTGGTCCTTTCCGACGGCACGCGCCTTTGCGCGCTCATCACCACCCAGAGCGCCCGCGAGCTGGAACTCTCCGAAGGGCGGCAGGTCTGGGCCATGTTCAACGCCTTCGCCGTGGTGCTCCACGTGGAGTGATGCGCATGAAGAAATGCATCGTCTGCCTCGACGGCTCGCCCCTGTCCCTGCGCGCCCTGGAACTGGCCATCGAGGCCTCCCGCTGCGGCGAAACGGACATCCTCGCCGTCACGGCCGTGGAGGCCCTGTCCTTTTTCGATTGCAGCGCCAAGGACTGCGAAAAGGCCTTCGCCCATATCCTGCGCGAACCCAAGAGAATCCTGGCCGAGGCCGAGGCGTTCGCCGAGGAGCGCGGGGTGGCCATCCGCACCCTGGCCGAGCCCGGCCGCCCGGCCGAGACCGTGGCCCGCATCGCCCGCCAGGAAAAAGCCGACGTCATCTACATCGGCAGCCGGGGCAAGGACGACGTGGAGCAGCTGCTGCTCGGCAGCGTCTCCACCCGGCTGGTCCAGATCGCGCCCTGCACCGTGGTCGTGGTGCGCTGACCGGGCCGCCTGCCGGCGGCGGACGACATTGCCGTTATTTCGGCGATTTTCCCACGCGCCGCGCCGCACCGGCTTCGACATCGCTTCGCAACATTCCGTATTCCTTTCCATTCTTCGGAAATGACGCCGTTTGCGGACGGCATGGCCCTTGCTTTCCCTGTGGCGCGCCCTTGCGGCGCAAAGGAGAGTCGCCATGCGTATCCTGCTCTATGCCGTCGTCGTGCTGACCATGATCATCGGTCAGGTGGCGTTGTGCCGGGCGGACTACACCTTCACGGACGCCTATGGCCAACGCTGGGTCGTGCGCGAGGAACCCCGGGCCTACGCCGTGGAACCGGCCGAACCCCGGCTCATCGTCGAACAGTGGCCCGCACCCGCCCCCCTGCCCCCCGAACGCCCCGCCTTCGGCTATTACTGGATCGC
>DQED01000046.1:20710-24618 GCA_003525525.1 Desulfovibrio sp. | reverse complement strand
GCGGGCGACAGGCGCGCGCCCCTGCGCCAGACCAGGGCCGCGCGCCAACGCAGGTCCGTCTCATCCACGAGAACCACGTGCAGCGGCGCAAGGTCGCGCCCCTCGGTCAGGATGCGCGGCAAAAGCGCCACGCCGAGGCCAGAGGCGACCAGGGCGATGATGAAATCCACCTGGCTGCTGCGCGCCGCCGGCTCCGGCGCGAATCCCCGCGCGCGGCAGGCCGTCTCGATGCGGGCGTTGAGCACGAAGCCCTGTTCGAAAAGGATCAGGGGCATCTCCGCCAGTTCCGTGAGCTTTAGCGCCGCGCGCCCGCCAAGGGGATGGTCGGCCCACAGCACGGCCATCATCGGGTCGTCGCACACCGGCTGCCAGGCGAAGGCGTCCGGCACCGGCAGAAGCGACACCGCAAGCTCCACCTCGCCGGCGAGCACCGCCTCCTCCAGGCGCGCGCTGCCCTGCTCGAGCAGCTCGATCTCCACCCCCGGATACCGTTGCCGGTACTGCGCGAAAAGCGGCGCGAAAAGCCGCGCGCTGCCGAAAATCGGCAGCCCCAGCCGCAGCCGGCCCGAGACCATGCCGCGCAAGTCCGCCAGCTCCGCGACCATGTGCTCGCCCTCGGCCAGCATGGCCACGGCCCGGGCGTAGACCAGCTCCCCGGCCCCGGTCAGGCGCACGCCCGTGGCCAGACGCTCGAAAAGCGCCTCGCCGAGCTCGGCCTCCAACTGCCCGATGGCCTTGCTCACCGTGGACTGGGTCGAAAAAAGCGTCCGCGCCGCCCGGGAAAAGCCGCCCAGGCGCGCCACTTCCACGAAGGTTCGAAGATGCCGCAGTTCCATGGGCATTCCAATACGGAATGGATTGAATTCCTACAATTCATTTCACAACTGGCCCGGCTGTGTCTATTTCCAATTTCGTACAAGGAGTCGTCCCATGGATACGAAAATACACGCCATCGGCGTTCGGTTGGCCGGCGTCGCCGCCTATGTGGCGCAGTTGGCGGCGCTGGTGGGGCTGTGGTGGCTGTGCCGGCTCGGCGTCCAGGCGCTCGGCCTGCCCGTGCCGGCCGGCGTGGTCGGCATGCTCGCGCTCATCGCGCTTCTCGTCTCCGGCGCGCTGCCGGCGCGTCTGGTCCGGCGCGGGGCGGGCAGCCTGCTCGATCACTTGCTACTTTTTTTCGTCCCGGCCTGCATGACCCTGCTCGACCACAGGGAACTGCTCAGCGTCACCGGGCTCAAGCTCCTGGCCGTGATCGTCGTCGGCATCCTGACCGTCATGGCCGGCACGGCAATCATCGTGGAACTGCATTTCAGGGGGAGGATGCGCCATGTCCGTTGAACATCCCGCGGTCTTCTGGCTGACGGCCACGCTCGCCGCCTATGTCGTCTCGCGCATCGTGCACCACTACGCGCACTCGTTTCTCACCTCGCCGCTGCTGCTGACCTGCGTGCTGTGCCTGGCCCTGACCATGGGCCTGCACACGAGCTACAAGGAATACATGCGCGGCGGCCAGTGGCTGCTGTTGCTGCTCGGCCCGGCCACCGTGGCCTTCGCCCTGCCCATTTACGAGCACCGGGCGCTGTTGCGCCGGCATTGGGCCACGCTCGCCGTCGGCGTCGCCTTCGGCTGCGCCCTGGCCTTCGGCGGCTCGTGGCTGCTCTCGGGGCTGCTCGACCTGCCCCGGGACGTGCGCCTGTCCGTGCTGCCCCGGTCCTTCACCACGCCTTTCGCCATGGCCTTCGCCAAGGACGTGGGCGGCGCGCCGGATCTCGCGGCCGTATGCGTCATCGCCACGGGCATCCTCGGCGCNNCGCGTCGCTGGGCGGCATGCTGCTGAAGGTGCTGCCCTTGCGTTGCGCCCTGGCGCGCGGGGCCATGCTCGGCATGGGCGCACACGGCGCGGGCGTGGCCCGGGCCCGCGAAATCGGCGACGAGGAAGGAGCCGTGGCCGGGCTCGTCATGATCCTCGCCGGCGTCACCTGCGCCTTGCTCGGGCCGGCCATGGCCCTGCTCGAATCCTGATCTCCCGCCGCCCGCGCAGCCGAAACCGCATTGTCGCTGTCGCGGGCGGTCGAAAAGGGGTATGCCTTCCCGAAACCGATCGAGGAGGCCCCCCATGAGCTTGCTTTTCTCCCCCGTGGCCCTGGGGCCGCGCACGCTCGCCAACCGCATCGTCGTCGCGCCCATGTGCCAGTACTCGGCCGAGGGCGGCCACCCCACCGCCTGGCACACCGTCCACCTCGGCACCCTGGCCGTCTCCGGCGCGGGCGCGGTCGTCATCGAAGCCACTGCCGTGGAACCGCAGGGACGCATCTCCCCCGAAGACCTGGGCCTGTGGTCAGACGCCCACACGACGTCCCTGGAACGCACCCTGGACCAAGTGCGCGCCTGCGCCGCCACGCCCATTCTCATCCAACTCGCCCACGCCGGGCGCAAGGCCTCCACGGCCAAACCCTGGGAAGGCGGCGCACAACTCTCCCCCGCCCAGGGCGGCTGGGCCACCGAAGCTCCCTCGGCCCTCTCCTACGCCTCCGGCGAAACCCCGCCCCAGGCCCTCACCGCGGCCGGCCTCGACCGCATCGAACACGCCTTCGCCGCCGCCGCCAAACGCGCCGACGCCCTGGAACTCGCCGGCGTCGAAGTCCACTGCGCCCACGGCTACCTGCTCCACCAGTTCCTCTCGCCGCTGTCCAACACCCGCAGCGACGACTGGGGCGGCAGTCTCGAAAACCGCCTGCGCTTTCCCCTGCGCGTCATCGGCGCCGTGCGCAAGGCCCTGCCCGCAAACCGCATCCTCGGCGTGCGCATCTCCGCCACGGACTGGATTCCCGGCGGCTGGAACCTCGAAGACTGCGTCGCCTTCGCCAAGAAGTTCAAGACGCTGGGCGTGGACTACATCCACGTCTCCTCCGGCGGCCTCGCTCCCGAGCAGCAAATCCCCATAAAACCCGGCTACCAGGCGCCGCTCGCCGCGCGCATCAAGGCCGACACCGGCCTGCCCACCATCGCCGTGGGACTCATCACCGAACCCGCCCAGGCCGAAACCATCCTCAGCACCGGCAAGGCCGACCTCGTGGCCCTGGCGCGCGGCATCCTCTACGACCCCCGCTGGCCCTGGCACGCCGCCGCAGCCCTCGGCGACCGGATCAGCCCGCCGCGCCAGTACCTGCGCTGCGAGCCGCATGCGCTGAAGGGGTTGTTCCGGTAGAGGGAAGGGGGAGGAGAAGAGGAGAGAGAAGAAGAAGTAGAAGATGCCTCCGGCGGCCAGGAGGGGATGATCCCCTCCTGGACCTCCCCGGCGGGGGAATGGCAAGCGGGCGGGAGGACGGTCGGTGAGTGGGGCGACCGGCCTCGCCGACGCACTCCCGCCCACGACCGCGTTTCCACCCGTTCCCAGCCTCCCCCATCCAGGGGGTCCGGGGGGGATGATCCCCCCCGGCCGCCGGAGGCATCTTCCTCTTCTCTCCCCTCTCCCCTCTTCCCTTCGCGCTCCCCCATCTCAATCAACCATTGCGCAGCTTGACGATGATCTGGTCCATATCGCCGGACAGGTCGGCGAGCGCGTGCACGGCCTGGGCGGATTCGTGCATGCCGGAGCTGGTGGTTTCGACCACTTCGCTGACTTCGTTCATGGCCTTGCTGATCTGTTCGGCGGCGGCGGATTGCTGTTCGGCGGCGGCGGCGATGCCGGCCACTTCGCGGGCGCTGGCTTCGGCGAGGCCGAGGATTTCGCGCAGCACGTCGCCGGACTTGCCGGCAAGTCCCGTGGCTTCGGACACGGCGGCGGCGGCCTGGTCCACGTTGTGGATGTTTCCGGCCACGGACTGCTGGATGCTGATCACGGCCTGCCCGACTTCCTTGGTGGCGGTCATGGTTTTTTCGGCGAGTTTTCTGACCTCGTCGGCGACCAC
>DQED01000046.1:0-20660 GCA_003525525.1 Desulfovibrio sp. | reverse complement strand
TCGGCGATGTCGGAGATGACGGACATGACGCGTCCGATGGCCTGGGTCTGGTCGCCCAGGGCGGCCATGGCTTCCTTGAGGTTGGAGGAAACGGCGTTGACCCGGTCGATGGAGCGCATGGACTCTTCGACCACGGTGGAGCCGGCCGAGGCTTTGGCCTTGGTGTCTTCGGCGGACTGGGCGGCGCGGGAGGCGTTCTTGGCCACGTCGAGGACGGTCGCGGTCATTTGGGCGATGGCTTCGACCACTTCGCGCAGGCGGTCGCGCTGGTGGTCGGCCCCGTCGCGCACGTGTTCGACCTGGCTTTCCAGTTCGCCCGAGGCGGCGATGATGCTTTCGATCACGAGCCCCAGGTTTTCGGCCGCTTCCAGCATGCCTTCGCGCTTGGCCGCCTCCGCCATGCTTTGGGCCTTTTCGGCTTCGGCGCGGGCGGCCTCGGCGCATTTGGCTTCCTCGTTGGCTTCCTGGCTCATGGCTTCGGCCTCGGCGATCTTGGCCTTGAGCCCGGTGACCATCTTCTCCAGGGCGCCGGCAAGTTCGCCCATTTCGCCGGAGAACCGGCCTTCGGGCCGCGCCTCGAGGTCGCCGCGCGACACCTTGCGGGCGAGGTCAATGATGCGCCGCAGTGGCGAGGTCATGCCCCGGGCGGTGAAAAAGCCCACCACGAGCACGACCAGGGCGACCATGCTCGAGGCCGCCAGCGCGGAATAGAGGATGGTGCGTTCGGTGGCGGCGATGGCTCCGCGGTCGCTGCCGATGAAGAGCATGCCCGCGACGTTGCCGTCCGCGCCGAGGATGGGCCAATAGGCGGTGTTGTACTCGCGGCCGAGGATCGTGTTGATGTTGAGGAAGCGTCCGCGTTTTTGCAGCACGGTTTCGATGACCTTGGGGTTGTCCATGCGCGTGCCCACGGCGCGCTTGCCTTCGCGTTCGATGGTCGTGGCCACGCGGGTGTCGCCATAGAAGATGGTGCATTCGACGTCGAGCACCTTTTTCATTTCATCGACGAAGTCGTTGCTGGAGGACAGGTTGATGCCGGCGGTGACGCTGCCGACGATCTTGCCGTCCTGGTGGACGGGCGCGCCCGCGCGCAGGGAGAACTTGACGGCCGTGCCTTCTTCCATGCCGATGGACGTCTGGCCGGCCAGGGCTTTTTGCACGTTGATCTGGTTTTTGACCGAGTCCCCGGATTTCTCGGAATGGCTGCGCGCGACAACCACGCCGTCGACGTCCGCGATGGTCACGAACTGGATCTTGAGGTCACGCTGGGCCTGCTTGGCGATTTCGACCAGCTTGGCCTTGTCCTTTGCCACGATGGCAGCGGCCACGTCCGGGCGGCTGGCAAGCAGCGCGGTGGTGCCTCTGACCTCCTGGCTGGTCTCCTTGAGCATGAAATCCACGGCATCGGCCTTGCTGTTGATTTCCTGCTGGCTCATCTGGTTGAGGCCTGCGGAAAGGTACTGGTCGACGGTGACGGAGATGGCCATGGTGAGCAAAGCGACGGTGAAAAGGAGCAAAGCGATGATCTTGCCGGTGAACGTCAGTCGCATGAAGCCTCCCTATTCCCGCATGGATGCCGGAAATCATTGTGAGAAAAAACACGAAGCCCGATCAATTACAATTTGACAACAATATAACGGAAAACCAAAGTCATGCCTAGCGGTCAGAGGCCGAGGAATCGCGCTTTTTCGGAATTTTCAAAAAGAAAATGTTTTTTTTCACAAGACATCCGCGTTCCAAAAAACGTCACGAAAACGTCAGCACGGCCTGCGGCACGGGTGCCGCCGTGCCGCTTCCCGCAATCCGACGCGGACAAGGTCCGGCGACTGGCGCGCCGGACCTGCAGGAAGGGAAATGGGGATGTCCGAAGACGGGAGCACCGGACCTGGGCCGGCGACAGCGTGGGAAGGGGGCGCGCCCTGGCGCGCCCTTGAGCAAGGCCGATCAGGGCCCGACGAACCGCGACAGCACGTAGCCCACCCGCCCCGTGGACACTTCGCGCACCTGATACCAGCCGTTGATGTCCGGCGTCAGCACCGCGACCTTGTCGCCGGAATGCAGGTCCGCCACCACCGTGCAGGAAAGGCTCGGGCATTCGAGCAGGTTGAGCAGCGCCGCCCGTACCGTGTAGGTCGCCCCGCCGTTTGCGGAAACGGCGGCCTGTTCGCGGCCGGCGCACCCGACGGTCAGGACCACGATCGCGGCCAGGGCCAACGCGCAGGCCTTGGCAGGCATCTTGCGCAGCATGCTCTCCTCCTTGGCGCGTCCCGCCGAACCGGCGGGACAGGAAACGCTTATTTTATGAAAATAGGAATCATTCCTATTGCCATACCGGACAAAACGATTCATATTGGTCCTGCGCCCGGGGATGGTCGCATCGCGGCCCCCCGCCTGCCGTAAAAGGCAGGTGCACTCGCCGCCGTGCGCGCGGCGGCGTCAATTGCCGTCGAAGGTGCGCATCTGCTTCTCCCTGGCACGCCGGGTGTCCTGGGAAGGGCATTTGCATACGGCCATGGCCGCGTCGTAGGGGCTGCCCGCGGACACGCCGCCTGGACCGACATAGACGAGCTTCGCCGGGTCGGGCTGCGTCAGGGGGTACTGGCCCGGATTCGCGGAGCAGGAGCCGCAGGTGATGGTCCAGGCGTTGTATGCGGTCATGACCACGCGGGTGATGCAGCAGTCGCCGAAGGGATCGACCTGCTGCTGGGACAGCGCCGGACGCGGACAGGCGCATACGGCGAGCGCGATGGCGGCAATAAGGGTCGCAAGGCGCAAACGGACCGGTTCGACCATGTTTCCTCCCTGTGGGGATGCCCCGGCTATGGCGAAACTAGCGGGTCCGGCCGGGCTTGTCCATACGACGCCAGGCGCGCGGCCGGACGTATTCCGCCCCCTTCCGCCGCGCCGGGAGGAACGCCGTACGGAACAAGGCTTGCGCGACGCCTTGCTATTTGCCCCGGAGCGGTCCATACACTGCTACCATGAGCCTACCGGGTTTTCCCGGCAACCTTAAAAAAAGAGGTCTCACCCATGCACGATCACGAATACGAAGAAGAATGCTGCGTCGAAGTGACCGAAGCCGCCGTCGGCCAGGAAACCGTGGATTTCACCATGAAGGTCTATGATCCCACGGAAGGCTTTTTCGGCGAAATGTCCACCGAGGAGATCAAAAAAGCCGGCAAATGGATCATCCTGGTCTTCTACCCGGCCGACTTCACCTTCGTCTGCCCCACGGAGCTGGCCGATCTGGCCACCAAGCACGAGGAGCTGGCCAAGATGGGCTTCGAGGTCTTCTCCGTGTCCACGGACACCGAGTTCGCGCACCTGGCCTGGCGCAACAGCGAGAAGCTGCTGGAAAACGTGCGCTTCAAGATGGCGGCCGACCCCACCGGCCAGATTTCCCGGTATTTCGGCGTCTACGACGAGGAGACGGGACTGGCCCTGCGTGGCACCTTCATCATCAACCCCGATGGCGTGCTGGTCTCCAAGGAGGTCAACTTCTACAACGTCGGGCGCAACGCCGACGAGCTGGTGCGCAAGTGCCAGGCCAACATCTACCTGCGCGCGAACCCCAACGAGGCCTGCCCGGCCAAATGGATCCCGGGCGGCAAGACACTCACGCCCTCGGAAAAGCTGGTGGGCAACGTCTACGCATCCTACAACGAAATGCCCTAGCCGTCGCCTGCGCGACGACAACGAAAGCGCCCCGCGCCCGGTTCGCCGGGGCGGGGCGTTTCCTCCTGGGCCGCCTGGAAGAGGACCAGGCCGGCCTCTCGGCTCCCCTGTCTGGCGTCCCCATGCGGCTGTCGTCGCCATGCGCTGTCGGCCCGTAAAGAGGGAACCAACGAAAATGAATCATGGTGGGTCCGCTTCAAGTGTGCTAGCAAAAAAAGACAATGCAAAATGTCCTCATGCTGAACCCACCATTGCCCTTGTCGTTTTGGAGCTTTCACGAAACCCTGGCCATGACCGGAAAAAAGGCCCTCTTGCCGCCGCTTGGCCTGCTGACCGTGGCTGCCCTGCTGCCGGGGGACTGGAATATCCGGCTGGTTGACCTCAATGTGCGACCGCTGGTCGAGGCGGACTGGGACGGAATCGATCTGTTGCTCGTCACGGGCATGCTGGTGCAGCGCGAAAGCCTTTTGGCGCTGCTCGCCGAGGCCAAGGCCCGCGGCATCGCCACGGCAGCGGGGGGGGCCTACCCCACCACCTCGCCCCAGGAGGTGCTGGACGCCGGCTGCGACTTTCTCATCCAGGGCGAAGGGGAAACCACCATCCCGGAGATGGTCGCCGCGCTTGCCGCCGGCCGCGCCGGCGGCACGTTCGTGTGCGCGGACAAGCCCGCCCTGGCCGCATCGCCCGCGCCCCGCTTCGATCTCATCAACCCTGGGGATTACGAATCCATGTCCCTCCAGACCTCCCGGGGGTGTCCTTTCGCCTGCGAATTCTGCGACATCGTGAGCCTGTTCGGACGGACCCCGCGCCACAAGACGCCGGACCAGGTCCTCGGCGAGCTGGAGGCCATCCGCCAGCTCGGCTTTCGCGGCACGGTATTCGTGGCCGACGACAACTTCATCGGCAACCGTCCCCGGGCCGTGGCCCTGCTCGAGCGCATCATCGAATGGCAGGCCCGGCACGGCGAGCCCTTCGATTTCATCACCCAGGCCTCGGTGAACCTGGGCCAGGACATCCCGCTGATCGACCTGCTCACCGCCGCCAATTTCTCCTATGTCTTCGTCGGCATCGAATCCCCGGACGAGGACGTGCTGACCGCCGCGCACAAGCTCCAGAACGTGCGCAATCCGCTGCTCGATTCCCTGCGCGCCATAAACGCCAACGGCCTCAGCGTCATCGGCAGCTTCATCCTCGGCATGGACGGCGAAAAGGCCGGAGCCGGAGAGCGCATGCGGGCCTTTGCCGAGGCGGCGGATTTGCCGTGGGTCATGGTCAACGTCCTGCGCGCCCTTCCCCTCACCGCCCTGTGGGACAGGCTCAAGGCGGAAGGCCGGCTGCACGACGGCATCGCGGAAAGCGGCTGGGACGCCCTGACCAATTTCACGCCCCTGCGGCCCATCGAGACGATCTTCGCCGAACAGGTCTCGGCCCTAAGCGCCCTTTACGCTCCGGGGGCCTACCTGGGGAGGGTGCTTCGGGCCACGCTCGGCATGCGCCCGACCCGGGCCTCCATGCCAGGGGCCGCGCCCAAGGCGAAAGCCGATCCGGCCCTGGCCGTGGCCCAGAAAAACCGCAGCCCGGATTTCACGCCACTTTTGCGCCTGCTCTGGCGGCAGGGGGTGATCGGCGTAGCGCGCTGGCAGTTCTGGCGACAATTGGCCCTCGTTGCGTGGCGCAACCCCAGCCGTCTGCGCCGCTATCTCGTTCTCTGCGGCATGGGCGAAAACCTCTTTTCATTCGTCCGCCATATCCAGGCCCAGGCCGAGACGAGGCAGAGCCACCCGCCCTGCGTGCCGCCCTCCGTCATCGAGCCGCTCCCGGCGGTCGTCCCTCCGACCGCGTGAGAAGCGCCCTGTATTTTTGGGGCCTCCCTTGGCAAGCTGGCCCGAGAACAAAAGGCTGCGTCCGGCCGTCATCCACCGTCGCAACCTCTTGTTTCATGGGACCCGAGGCCGGAATCGAACCGGCACGCCCTCACGGAGTCATATGTTTTAACTCTTTAAAATCGTTCATTTTTTACAACAAGTTTCCACAACTGTCCGAATTACATCAGACAAGAGGCTGACCGCGCGTTTCATTCTCCCCAATGTGGGATCTGTTCGAGCAAATGCTCTTTCCTTCGCACGCCCATCATGAAGAGTCCATCATCCTTAGCCGTTACACATCCCTCTCGTTACTTTGCCCCATCCTTAGGGGAAAGCCCCGGCCGGCAGATTGAGGCTTTCCTTGTTGTTGCGCGTGCAACCTCGCCGGACGCCGTCCATCGGCCGGGCCGTCAGCGTTCATCCGGGCGGCCGTGAGCGGTCGGCTCGCGTCAGTAAGCGAGGTTCTCGACCTCGGCCAGGAGCTCCCCGCCACGGATACGCTGCAGCATGTTGGAGACCACTTTCACGTCGTTGTCGAAGGAACCATGGGCCAGCCTGATCTTGCCCGCGCCCGTGGAGACGTATTCTCGCCTCTTGTCGTGCACCTGCAGGCTCATCCCCTTGGTGTTTTCGGCCCAGCCTTGGAGCGCCTGCCGGGTCGAGACATCCTTGTTCCACTGCCCTTCGGGAGAATTCAATTTCCAGGACCACTCCATGCCGAGCAGAGGGGTCTTGTGGCGGACTTCCAGAGCCCGGCTCACCAGATAGAGCAGGGACTTGCCGTAGGGGCCGACGGTGTCGGCGCGTTCGCGCTCGTCGCTCATGATGTCCACATGCACGGACTCGGGCCGAAGCCTTCCGGTTTTGATGGCCGTGCCGTACGTTGCGACGGCGAACTCCACGGTGCAGGCCGGAGCGAAAAGCGTCAGTGTCGAGACCGGAACAGCCTCTCCCAGAAGGGAGAGCAGGGGTCCCAGGACGATGGCGCCGGCGGAATGACCGGCCAGGTGGATCTCGAGGTTCGGGAACTGCTTCTTGAGTGCGGCCAGATGACCGGCCAGCATGGCCAGACCCGCGTCGGGAGAGGCCGCCGCGTTTGCGTTCTGCTTCATCTCGGACCAGATGGGCTTGACCAGCAAGTGCTCGCAAGCCACCTCGATGGTCCGGTCCCGGGCCTCGTCCAGGGCTTCCCAGACTTTGTCCATCACGCTCTCGTCGCGCATGGAGGGCAGGGAACGGAAAATGTCCCGCGTCGAATCTTCGAGGATGTTGCCGATGCTTTCCAGGGCGCCCGTCTTCCACGTGAGAAAGAGCGGATAGATCTTGTTGGCGCGAAAACAGGGAGCCAGCATGCGGATGCGCCGAACGGAGTCCTCCTCGCTGTTGAGGCCCCCATGCACGTACAGGGCCAACTTGCATGGCTTGTCCGAGGGCTCGTTGCCGAGCCAGGCGGCGGGTTCGGTGCGACAGACCCGCTCCACTGCTTTGGCCGCGTTCTCGGAGGTGAGCAGGCGGTTGATGGGGATGCCGTTGTTTCCGAGCACCACGGTGCACAGATAGGCCTTGTCTTCCGGCAGCGGCTGCACGTCGGGATTGACGTAGGTGAAGCCCCGCCCGGGAGGCGATGCCAGTCCGGCCGGACCGCACAGCCTGGAGGACGTGTCCAGCAACGACCGGGGGCTGATCGTTTCGGGGGCGAGCACGCTCATGGGGGCTCCCAGTACGGCGACCCAGGCGTCGGTGCTGTTGAACACCCAATCCTGGTAGCTCAGTATGGCGAAACCATGATACCCCCATTTGTCCGGCCCCCAGGAATTCTGAACGATGAAACCGTGTTCGGTATAGCCGACGATCGCGAAGGCGTGTCCCCCCACTTGCGTCTTGTTTTGCCAGGGGATGGTTTGGGGGGTCTCGGTCTTTCCGATGAACCAGCCATCATGCACGTTGGCCGAGCAGTAGATGGCGCCGACTTCCACGATGGCGGACTGGAGGTCGCCGATGCTCGCCTTGTCGATCCGGTAGTAGGCCCCCAGGGGGCGCTGCGCCGCTTCCTGCGTCCATCCGGGGGCGGGTTCGATGAATTCGGGGGCGCCCGTCGCGTTGCGATAGGGCCACAGGTCCTCCGAGCACACGCCATGCCGGTTCCAGCCCTTCATCGCGCCCCGGCAACTCGAGCCCTCATAGTCCTCGCCCGGCCATTCGTCGTAAAGCCGGGCCATATGGTAGAGCATCCGGGGACTGACCGATTTGAGCCCCTCAAGTGAATACCCGTTGTTTCGCCACTGGAGATAGTTGACGGTCGCCGCCAGGCCGAAACCGGTGCAGGCGCCTTCGCGCCCTTGGTCCAAGACCAGGGCCTTGGCATAGGCGGGCAGATGTTCATCGATACTGTTCAGGTCGGGAAAACGGGCTGGCAGAGAAACCAGTTTCGGTTGATAGGACCGATCGCGCAAGTCAATGCGGTCCGGCCGGGCGTCGAATGTCCGATTGTTGCACCGCGTGGTAGGCATCGGCGACTCCTTGCGTTCGAACCATGAGAGGATCCTCGCGAAAACGGCCGAGGGAGCACACTATCAGTCGACGTTTCCCATATTCGTGTTCGCCAAAGAGCATCAAATCAAGCCGCTCGGTATGAACGAACGGATATTTCGCATTTTCTGGCCTGAAGAATAATGCCCGCTCTCTCTTGTGCGGCATTTTCCGCAATATTCCGCTTTTATAGCAGGCCTGTTGTCTCACGCTTCGCCAGCAATGACTTATCAGCAGGCTTCACGTTCCAGCAGCGTTGCGGCTTTCTTCAAGACAAGTTCAGCATACTCGCATTCGTACCCGCCACCATGGACCGCCGCACCGCAATCTGTGGGATTTGAAGTCTTTCCCTTGTGGCCAATGCTAAAGGCAACCAGCCCCCCGTCTGGGAAGAACTCGCAAATGCTGTCAGCCAATATTTTTGCCAAGGCCTCCTGCCATGTTGCCTGCTTGAGCTGCGCCGCCTGTTTCGGGTTTGAGACGAAGAGCGGCTCCAGCAGGATCGCCGGCATCTCGGCATAAAGAAGGTTTCCGTTGCCTCTGCCGTCGATGCCGCCTATCGCCACTCCCGGCCAGGGAGAGGCGGGAGCGAAAACCGCGGTGCCAAGCAGGCTCGCAACGGCCTTGGCATACCGCATACCCCAGTTAATGGTGGTCAAGGAAGCATTCTTGGCCACCACCACCAACGCATAATTGGCGGTCGGGCCGGCGGAATTGAAATGATGCTCAACATAGCAGATACATTTATCGGCATTAGCAGCTTTTTGCCGGACAAGGTAGTCACCACTGTAGAATCTAACCTTGTACCTGGAGGTTGTGGAAACGGAAGAGAATACCGCCACTTCGCCTGATTGCTGCAATAAAGCTACAGCTTCTGGAATCAAAGAAAGTACATTTTCAGAATAGTCTTCATTTGACGGGCAATAGATTGTGGCGATGAAGTTGATAAACGCTTCGGGATCATTGGCATGCGCTTCCCAGCCAGCATACGGTGAGCGACCGAGGAAATGCCAATAACCATTGATAAAAGCGTCTACGGAATTAAATCCGCAGTACATATCCCCTTCGTTGGCGAAATCCGTGTAGTCAACAGGAGTAGCAAACCCTTGCATTTCGTCCCGCCACTTGAGCCCGCCGAAATTCAAATGCTTGATGGCAAGCATGGAGTGCCCACGGCCAGACTCAAGCATCCATTGCGCCAAAACTACCGCTTTAAGATTCGGAAATCGAATGTTTGCCACAGCAAAGGACTTTGCCAATTCCTTGAATACTTCTGAATAGTTTGCCATACACTACACCCTTCCCATTGCATTTGACAGCAACATTGTATAATCCCCTCGCCGTTCTTAACCGTCAAAGAGTATCACCAGTCGCCTTATCTCATGCAGCCGCAGATAATCTCGAGAAGAAGTCGCCGTTCTCGGCTCGCCGTATTACAGCGGTGCGCGGGTCAGGGGCAGGAGGCGTCCGGCACGATGTCCGGCTTGCCGGCAAGCGCCAGGAATTGCTGGCGCAGTTTCTCTAGCATGGCGGCTTGCGGCTTGAACCGTGTTGCGCAGTCCGCGAAGAAATCGGGAATGCTTCCCTTTATACTGCGAAGGTTGTTTGAATAGCAGTTGATGAAGAAGCGGATGGTGTCGTCGGTGATGGCATTTTGCCAGGCCAACTCCTCAAGGTAGATGAGCTTGTGCGTCGGGTTGTCCAGGCATTTCCCCTGGATCAGTTGGATTACATCCTTGGTTTTGCCCAGAATCTTGTCGTTGACCCGATTGCTCGCCGCCACGGTCAGCAGCAACCGGATCCACAGACGCCAGACCCTTTCCGGCACGACATCGATGCGATTATTGTCGAGATCGTATTCCGCTCTTGCGTAATGCGTGTTGAAATACTCCTGGAACATGCGGCTGATCCGAGGGAAGGCTTTCTGGGTAAAGGGTATTTTATTATCCAGCAACACGGCTGCCAGGGCGTTTGTTATGAGAAGATTGTTGCATATGTCATTGGCGTCCAGCTGGTGTTCCAGCATATCGAGCACATATTCGAAGGTCTTCCCGCTGTATTTCTTTTCGGACCTCGCGAAGGACTTCAGAATGTCCTGCTTGAGCTGTTCGAAACTCGAGTCCATGCCTCTCTGGGTGACGGCCAGATCCGCGGGAAACAGGGGGGCCTCCGGAAATCGGGTTTTCTTGTCGGAGGCGGCGTAGCTTCCTGCAAGCGCGTCGAATATCATAGCCATTTCATTGGCCGTGAGATACTTGAGCGTATCGATTTCGCAGGTATAGAGAGTAGCGCCCGTAGCTGGGCAAGAGGCCTGAGAATCCCTCGGCGAGGGGGTTGGTGTGTTGGCCTGGATTTGGATGAGGTAGCGGTTGGCGTCCAAAGTCCCGGATTTGATATAGTCAGCCATTCGCTTGACGTAAGCATTAGTCTTGTAGTTATTGAAATTGTCTATTTGCAGCTTTAATTTATGCCAGCCATCCTCGCTGATGCTGTATGTATAGTATTGAGGACGCAGCGTGGGCGCATTGCTGGATAGCATGGTGTAGGCCAGGACATACGAGGAGTCGCTGGTCGGGATTACTTTGCCGACATAGCTGTTCTCGTTTATGTTGCTGCTGTTTTTAAAAATAATTCTGACATTGTCTATGTAGCCGCGATAAATCTGACCGTTTGTGATTTCTCGGTGGTTTGAAACGTCGTAATAGGCGAAATCGCTCGCCAGGGGTTCCATGTGCAGAGGCAGGTAGCGCGGCAGGAAAAATGTCGCGGAGAGGAGGCAGAAGGCGAAGAGGACAACCGGCGTAACGGGATAGCGCAGGGCCTTCAGCAGGCCGTTGTCCAGATAGAATTCCGGATAGATGAAAAGCTCCAGGGGATTTTTGGCCTGGACGAGCTTTTCGGAAAGGCGCGTCAGGAAGTAGGTCAGCAAGAATGTTTGCACCCATTCGAAATAGCCTGAAAATTTTGTGGAATTGTAGATATCGGATTTGTAGTAGAGCAACACGGAAAGGATGCCGAAAAGAATCAGCAAGAGAAGGATGTTCGCATAGAAGCTGCAAAAACTCAGGCTGTTGTATTTCTCCCGCCGCACCTGCGAAGCGATGGGGTTTGCCGCGTCGATGAATTGAATGTCAATGACATAGTCTATCGTGCCGATATCGACAAAACCAAGACGTACGACCAGCCGATAGATGGATTCCGCTTCGATGACGCTGCCGCCGTGGCGCAGGGCAATCCACAGGGTGGAGCCTTTCGTGCAGTCGTAATCGGTCAGGAAGGGCGTTATCGCGGGGGAGCCCGCCTGGGGATCCTCCGTGAAGCCGAGGGCGAGAAGGCGCGGCGGGTCCTGGTTCGGCGGCTTCGGAGCCTTTTTGTCGATCCGTCGGAATTCCATGACCCGGCAGGTGTCGGTGCTGAATGCCTTGACGATGTCGGACTGGAACTCAAGAGGGAGAAAAAGGGTCGGGTGGGTGTCGACGTCAAGTTCCTGGCAGCTACGCGGCACGATGACTTTCATGCTCGCCTCCCGGGAACCCCTTTCGTGAGCCTGGGGCACACCTATTTTCTTATTTTAGATATGCCAATACGTATCGCGAATTGTCAAGTCCGGCTTTTCTATTTTTTCAAAAAGACGAAGGGCACGTCCGCCAATGTGGTGAAAAATCTGTTGGGGTTGAGGTGGCCATTGGTCAGGCTGCCCTGGGTGGAATTTGGCTGGCTGCGCCTCGATGGTTTGGGGGTTGAGTTCTTCACGTGCGGGACCAGCCCCTTCCAAAAAGGAAAAGGTCGCGCCCGGCGTTCCGTTGCCGTCGCAACCTCTAAAAAAATGGTACCCGAGGCCGGAATCGAACCGGCACGCCCCTTCCGGAGCAAGGGATTTTAAGTCTCAAAAATCGTTCAATTTTCACCATGCGTTACCACAAACAATCAAATAAAATCAAATGGATGAGTAATCACAAATTTTCTTGAGCATCCACGTTTTTCCAGACCGAGTGGAGCAAAATTGGAGCAAAAAATTTTCCCACGACGCTTCCGCCAGCCTTCAAAGAAATTTCTGGCCGTGTCAAAGTCCTCTGCCGCAATCATCCTGTGACTCCATCCTCTTTGGGAAGCATGCGCGGCATTGCCCGGCGTTGCGAAAAATATTGTGCCGGCGTGCTCCCAAGAGCATTCTTAAACATGGTGATAAAGGCGTTGACCGACTCGTAGCCCAACTCGGCCGCCACATTCTGCACCGACGCACCGCTGGCCAGTTCCCGAAGCGCGACGACAAGGCGCAACTGCTGCCGCCAGCGCCCGAACGTCAAGCCCGTCTCCCGGACCATCAAGCGGGCGAGCGACCTTTCGCTCATGGCGACACGCTTCGCCCAATCTCCCAATGTCCCCCTCTCGGACGGTTTGGCCGCCAGGGCGTCGGCTATCACTCGGATTTTCGGATCGTTCGAGATGGGGAGGTTGAATCTTTCACGCGGCATCTCGACCAACTCGTCGAGGACCACCCTTGCCAATCGGGCAGCGTGGCTGTCCGGCGGGTAGTCCGCCCCTTCCCGGGCCAATCGGTCGATGATTTCTTGAACCATCGGGGAGACGGACAGCGTGCAACACTCCTCAGGCAGGGTTGCCGCCCCTGGCTCCACGAAAAGATAGTTGAGCCGAGCGTTTTCGGTCGCCCGGGCGCTATGCGGCACTCCGCCCGGTATCCAGACTCCACAGTTGGGCGGGACGATCCAGATTTCGTTGTCAGCGGTGCAGGTGACCGCTCCATGCAGTGCGAGAATCAACTGCCCCTTGCGATGCGCGTGCCTCGGCACCTCCGCCTCGTGATCCGCAAAGTCGAGTTGTCGGGCTACCGCCGGCCGATCCGTCAGATCGGGGTCGAAGGCAGAGACAGCCGAGAGTGAGACGGACATTGAGGACCTCGTTTGGCATTTTTTAGGTATTTATTGGCAAAATATCGAGTTCCTTTGAAGATGAAAAGCAGAAATGATGCCTCGCGTGAACATCATACTTCCTGCCAAGAGAGCGTTGACGAGTACCTGGGCCACCATCGCGCACACGGGGACTCGCCTCTTCCAGAGCCCTGCCTTGCAAGCGGACGCGGACGCGTTGTTCTTCTCGGTGAAAAGTTTCGCCGCAGCGATGCTGGCCTACTACCTTTCGCTACGCATCGGGCTTCCCAAGCCTTATTGGGCCATCCTCACCATCTATCTCGTCTCGCAGCCCTCTGCCGGCGCGTCGCTCGGTCGCGGCGTCTATCGTCTTGCCGGGACGATGGCCGGCGCTGTGGCAACAGTGGCGATCGTCCCGAATTTTGTGAACAACCCGATCATATGCAGTGTGGCCATCGCGGGCTGGATCGGTCTGTGCCTCTACTTCGCGCTGCTCGACCGCACACCGCGAGCCTATGCCTTCGTTCTCGCCGGCTACACCGCGAGCCTGATCGGCTTTCCCAGCGTATTCAACCCTGGTGCGGTCTTTGAGACGGCGTCGGTGCGGGTCCAGGAAATCTCGCTCGGAATCCTTTGCACCATCCTCATGCATCGTTTCGTCCTGCCAAAGCGCATGACGGGCCAGTTCCTCGGTAAACTGTCGGCGACGTTGCGGGATGCGCGACGGCTGGCAGGCGAGGTGCTTCTCGGAGGATCGGGACAACAGGTCCGTCACGCATGCAAGAAGCTCGCAGTGGACATGCTTGGCCTTCAGGGGCTCGCGACACATCTGCCGTATGATCCGGCTTCTGCGAAGCCCCGCGCCAAGGACCGGCGGTTGCTCCATGCCCGGCTTGCGCGACTGCTTCTGCTCGCTCCGGGGATCGAGGACCGGGTCAGAGCCCTCCATAGTGGAGACCACGCCGCGCCCGACGAACTGCCCGCATTGCTACGTGAGATTGAGCGGTGGATCGGGGACGGCGACAAGATCGAAAAAGACGGTGTTGCCATACAACTGATCGACCGCGCACGATCGCTCCGGACACGTATCACCGCGAACGCCGCAACGCCTGACGAGAGGCTCGCCGCCAACCTTGTTCGCCACCTCGCCGAGATGCTCGGCCTGCTTCACGACTGCGATCGGCTCGAACGAAACATCACGCTTGGCGGTCGATCGCGCGGTGCTGCCGCGTACCAATGGCCGGGCCGCGCGAGCGGTTATGTCTATCACCGTGACCACTGGAAGGCCGCCCGGGCCGCGCTGGGTGCCACTGTCGGCATCGTGGTCGGCTGTCTCGTCTGGATATGGTCGGCCTGGCCGGACGGCGCAATGGCCGTGTCGGTCCTGGGCGTGTGCTGCTCCTTGTACGGAACTGTCGACGAACCGGCACCACACGTCATCCAATATACGGTCGGCACCGTCTACGGCGTGGCGATGAGCCTTGCCTACAGTTTCCTTATTCTGCCCCGCGTGACGGACTTCCCCGTGTTGGTCGCGGTGCTCGCGCCGGCATTCCTGTTCGCGGGTTCCCTCCAGGCGCGTTTCCCGACGATGAACATGGGGTTCGGCATCACGCTCACGATTCCGATTCTTGCGGGGCTGGGCACCACCTACACCGGCGACTTCGCCGGGTCTCTCAACACCATCATCGCACTGTTCGCCTCACTTGCATTCGGCTTGGTGAGCATGACCCTGCTGCAAACCGTGCCGGTCGACACGGCGATCAATCGATTGCTTCGGCCAAGCCGGAAGGATGTCAGGCGGCACGCCCTCGGCAAAGGAAATGCTGCAGCGCACTGGACAAACCTCATGGTCGATCGGATGGCACTGCTGCTCCCAAAGATGCGGTTGTCCAAGAATTCTTATTCGGACGCGCTCAATGATCCGTTGCACCATCTTCGCGTCGGCTACACCGTTGTTCAACTCCGCCATGCGATCCGTCACGTCGGCGGCGACATCGGCGAGACAGCGCGCGAGCTTTTTTCGGCGATCGCCGCACACTTCGACACCAAGCGACGGACGAGACCTGTCGAGCCCATTGAACTGGCCCAGCGCATTGAAATGCTGATGGCACTCATCACCGACAGTTCCATCCAGGACCGCTCGCGGTTGCTCGACCTGCTCATCGATCTTCAGTTCGCCCTCGCTCCGAGTGGCATCCCAAAGGAGGCAGGCAGTTTATGATTGTCGATTGCAATATTGGAGGGGTCTTCATCCCTGGTCTGCTGGTGCTCGCGATCATCGCGCTTGCCGCCACTGTCGTGGTAATTCGCCTCTTCTCCATCGCAGGCATCTGCCGCGTATTCGCGTACCGGCCGATCGTCGAACTCGCCACATTCGCCATTATCTACGCACTGCTCTTGCAGCATCTGCCATCCACCGGAGGACCATTCTAATGAAGCGTGTTTTATCACTGCTCGGCCGCTACGCCCTGACGCTTTGCCTTGTCATAATCACCTCTCTCGTTGCCCTGCAGACATGGGAGCGATACGACGCGCAGCCCTGGACCCGCGACGGTCGAGTGAGCGCACATGTCGTACAGGTCGGGCCGGAAGTCTCAGGTACAGTCAGCACCGTGCCCGTTGTCGACAATCAGTATGTCCATCGGGGTGACATTCTCTATGTGATCGACCCTGAACGGTTCCGGCTCGCCGTGGCGTCCGCAAAAGCCGATGTCGACGCCAAGCGTCAAGATATGATTGTCCTAGAAGCGGCCGCGCGGCGGCGCAGTCAGATTCCGGGGGTCATAACCCCGGAACAGATCCAGCAAGCGACTGGAGCGGCAGCCGTGGCCGCCGCCACCTATCAGGGTGCGTTGGCGGCCCTCGATCTCGCCAAGCTCAATCTCACCCGCGCCACCATCCGCTCTCCGGTCGATGGCTATGTCACCAATCTGAATCTGCGTCCCGGCGACTACGCGACGGCCGGCGTGACGAAAATCGCTGTTCTCGACGCGGCCAGCTTTTGGATCACCGGGTACTTCGAAGAGACGAAGGTCCGGCAAATCCACATTGGCAGCACGGTGCAGATCATGCTGATGGGTTTTGATCAACCTGTAACCGGTCATGTCGAAAGCATTGGACGCGGCATCGAAAATAGCAATGAGACGCCCGGCCATCTTGGCCTACCAAACGTGGAAGCAACATTTAGTTGGGTGCGACTTGCCCAGCGTATCCCGGTCCATATCCATATCGACCAGGTGCCACCAGGAATCGAACTGGCGGCAGGCATGACGGCGACCGTCGAAATCAATCACGCCAGGGCGGAGTCCGGACGAAAAACGGAAAATCTGATGGCCCAATTAACCCGATTCTGGAATGACTTCCTTTGCTTTATATAGGCGTCCGCCGACAATACGGACAAGGGGTTTTGCTCAAGAAGCCTCCGAGGCGTGCGCCTGATACTCGCGCGCGAGCTCTGGTGCTGCGCAAGCAAGAAGTACGGCTGGCCGAAAACGTGCGCCTGATACTCGCGCGCGAGCTCTGGTGGCCCAGGGCACCATAAGGATCAACAGGAAGGATGGTCCTGATTTTCCCGAAGGATGGTTAACGCGTCAGGCAATGCGTCAAGCACCTTCAAAAGGTTGGTCACGGCCCGACTGGTCAGGGCGTCCCCCTTCTCGTACTTGGTGAACGCTTTTGGCCCGCCGCCGATGATGTCCCCGGCCGCCGCTTGGGTCAGCCCGAGCTTTTTCCGGATGCGCTTTATCTGCGGGCCATCCAACAGCCCTTCACACTTCGCCTTCATGGCGTTTAGTGCCCGATCGGATACCTTCATGTCCGCACGCGTATAGAGACCTTCCCCACATTTCGGACAATACCATCCGGGCATGGCAACAGTCATGGTCTGCCCCTTGTAGGAGAATTCCACGGGCCTCACGTCACGAACCATTTCCGTGCCGTCTTCGTGACACACGGGATTGACTTCCATTCTATTTCTCCTTGAAAGAGAGAAGATCAAAGGCCGAAATCCGTCCAGCCATAAATTTTACATACAAAATACCAGCGTCTGAAGGCACATGATACACGTCTTGCCACGCCGTGCTGTCCGCATAGGCGGTCATGGACTTGTAAAAATGCCTGCGCTCCATGCTCTCAACAACCGACATCATGCCCTCATAATCAAAGCCGAGGTGGTGGGCTGCTTGGGCGGCGGTTTTCGTCACGGCGATGTCGCCTCTTCTCGCAGCATCCTGGAAAGAGCCCAGGTCGTATGTCGGTTTTCTCTTTTCCATGAAGAAAACTTACCATAGAGGTACTTTTTGTCAAGGCCATGCGCTCAGGCCCCAGGCTGAGCTTCCCGTCCCCGACCGCTCGCCCGTACCCAAACGACTCCCCGACCTTGGCGCGTAAGCCATTCCAGCCACCTCGCCGGACTGGAGCCTTCAAAGGCGCACGCCGGGCATTCGCGCGGTGACTTCCCTTACAGCTTCAAAACCTCCCTCCCCCTTCACGCTGACAAGCACCCTGCCAGATGATGCCATACCTCAATGCCGTACAGTGACACTTAATGACACAAATACACCTTATACTGACATAACTGGCATAAGCAACAAAAGGGGTACGCAAATATTGCGTGTGTTGACACCATTCATCGACTCATGCTTATACACAGCCATTCACAGCTTCCACAGCTAACAAGGAGTACTCATGGTCACAAAACGGTTCTACAACATCGAAGAATTGTCCATCATCCTTGGGAAAAGCATCGCATCCATTCACGGCCACCTCGCCCGTAAGCAGTTTGACGCCGTTCCGCCGCCTATAAAGTTGGGCCGCCGCCTAGCCTGGCAGGTGGAGTCCGTTGACGCTTGGATCGACGACAAAGCCGCCCAGGCCGAAATCAAGGCCAAAAACAGCCTCGGCCATGATCTGCCTCCTGTCAGGCGACGCGGCAGGCCAACAAAGGCGGAACAGAGGGACAGAGGTGGGAAATGAGCGGCAGGCCCTCGGTCTCCCCGCTGCCCTGTGCGCACCAAGAGGTCCCACCAGAGGATCTCAGTGGCCTCAATCTCAAGGAGTGGCCCCAATTCTCATTTGACGCCTGTCCGGGCATCCTGGGCGAGTTCGTGCGGCTGGCAACGCGCGACAGCGAAGCCGACCCGGCGGCGGTCTGCATCACCGCGTTGGTGCGCTTCGGAGCGGAGGTCTACGGCTACGCGCCCAACCGAGGACCGCACATCTATGTGGGCGAAACCATCCACCCTCCGCGACTCTTCGCCGTCATCTGCGGCAATTCCAGCAAGGCCCGCAAAGGGACATCCAGACACCCCGTGACAAAGCTCTTTGAGCGGAAACACTGCCTTCCCATCGACCTCAAGACATGGGGCGTCCCATTGCCCGCCAGGGAGAGCAGCGGCCCGCTCTCCACGGGAGAAGGACTGGCCCACCATGTGCGCGACGAAAGCGATGAGGACCGGGAGCGGAGGCAGCGACAGAACCCGACCGAGCCGCTGCGCGAAAAGGGAGACAAAAGGCTCGTCATCATGGACGAGGAGTTTGCCAGCGGCCTTGCCTGCACCAAACGCGAAGGCAACACGCTCTCCATGGGCATCCGTTGCTTCTGGGACTCAGGCGATTATGCCCCGCTAACCAAGAACAACCCCGTGCTGGTCAGCGGCGCGCATATCAGCATCATCACCCACATCACCATGCAGGAGCTCGCCGTGTGCCTGGGCGAGGTCCAGGCCGTAAATGGTTTCGGCAACCGGTTCCTTTGGATATGCGCCCGGCGCTCGAAACTGGTGGCCTTGCCTTCCAGGATGCCGGACGCAGAGCTTGCGCCCTTGCAGCGCGAGCTTTGGCGGCGCGTGGGGCAAGCGCAGCAACGCGGGGTCATGACCATGACAGCGAATGCCTTGGAGCTCTGGAAGCACATCTACCCAGAGCTCTCCCAGGAGCACACAGGCTTGGCCGGGAGCATTATCAACCGGGCGGAAGCCCAGACCCTCCGTCTGGCCCTTCTCTATGCCCTCTTGGACGCCCAGGGGGAAATCGAGGAACCCCACTTGCAAGCGGCCCTTGCCATGTGGCGCTATGCCCAGGACTCGGCGCTGTACATCTTCGGTGATCGGGCGACAGACCCGCTTGAGGATAAAATCCTGGAAGCGCTCAAGGCCGGTCCGCTCACGGCGACCGAACTGAGCAACTCCCTCAGCAGGCATGTCCCCCGCGACCGCCTCAAACCCCTTCTGCAGCAGCTCGAAGCGCAACAGCGCATCACCATTACCAAACTGAAGAACGTGGGCCGTCCCAAGATCATCCTGTCCCTGCGCGAATTAAGCGAAAAAAGCGAATTAAGCGAAAATAGGCGGACTCTCGCATGAACCTTATTTCGCTATCTTCGCTTATTTCGCTTTTTTCGCCAGAGGTATGTCGCCCAGGAGAATCCGCGCGCATCGGCGGCATGTCGCAGAGCCAGCCTACCCGTTGTGGGCACGCGCTGACGCGGTGCCCCCTGCCGGGGCTGGCGAGGGCGTGCCGCCCTTCGAACCTCGCCAAAGACAAAAGGCCGAAAGGCGGTTGACGCCATGGGGAAGAATGCAGAGAGCCGCACAGCCTGGATCAAGCTTCGCGTCACCCCGGCTGAGAAGGAAGCGATCATGGCCAAGGCGAACGCCCAGGGGCAGACCGTGACGGATTTCATCCGCCAACGAGCCTTGGATTATCGTCTTCGCAAAACGCCCTTGGAAAAGGAGCACGTGCGCCAGCTCGCCCGAGTGGGGGCGAACCTGAATCAGCTGGCCCGATGGGCCAACACGTACAAAAGCCGAGCGGAGGCCATACGCGTGTTGGCAGCCCTGTTAAGCTTCGAGAGGGCACTCAAACGGGACGCTGCCCCAGCCGACAGCGACCGGCAAGATTCCTCTCTTCCCCTGGAGTCAAAACCTTCCGTGGAAACGCCATGTACATGAAGGTTTTTCCGCACGGCCAGGGCTCCGGGGATGGGCCGACGCGCTACCTGGTGCGGCCGGACTACCCTAGCCGGGACATACATCCGCCCGAGGTGCTGCGCGGCGATCCAGAGCTGACCCGAGACCTGATCGACTGCTTGGACACCAAATGGAAGTTCTCGGCCGGGGTCCTTTCCTGGCATCCGGACGAACTCGTGACGCCCGAGCAGGAAACACGCGTCATGGACGACTTCGAGGCCGTGGCCTTTGCCGGCCTGGAACCAGACCAGCGCAATATCCTCTGGGTGAGGCATCACCATGCCGGGCATCATGAGCTCCATTTCGTCGTCCCACGCGTGGAGCTCTCAAGCGGCAAGGCCTTCAATCCCTGCCCGCCTGGCTGGCAAAAGCACTTCGACGTGTTCCGGGACCTGCACAATCACCGCGAAGGTTGGGCCAGGCCGGACGATCCGGCCCGAGCCCGCCTGCGCACGCCGGAACACGCGGACCTGCACAAAGCCCGTCTGATTCGGTGGGGGGCAACGCCCGGCAAGGATGAGCGCGCGGAGGCCAAGGACGCCGTTCACGCCTTCCTGCTCATGAAGATCGAAGAGGGGCAGGTCACAAACCGCTCCGAGCTTCTCGCGGCGCTTCGGGAGGCCGACCTGGAGATCAACAGGGCGGGCAAGGACTACGTCACCGTCAAAGACCCAGCCAGTGGCGAAAAGCTTCGCCTCAAAGGGGGAATCTATGCCGAACACTGGCAACTC
>DQED01000045.1:6967-25091 GCA_003525525.1 Desulfovibrio sp. | reverse complement strand
CCCGGGCCGTGGCCGAGCAGTACCTGCCGGCCGGACCGGACAGCCCCGTGCCGGCGACCCTGGCCGGCGCCATCCTGTCCATCGCCGACAAGGCCGACACCCTGGCCGGCTGCTTCGGCCTGGACATGGCCCCCACGGGCGCGGCCGACCCGTACGCGCTGCGCCGGGCGGCGCTCGGCATCTGCCGCATCGTCATCGAACACGGCCTGGGCCTGGATCTCATGGAACTGCTGCAGGCGGCGCTCGACGGCTACGGCGACGCCAAGTTCAAGGTGGACCGCACCCGCGTGCTGGCGCGGCTTCTGGATTTCTTCGGCCAGCGCCTCAAGGCCTACTTCACGGGCCGGGGCTTCGACACCCTGGTCGTGGAGGCCGCGGCCGGCGCGTCGTTTACCGACATCGCCCGGCTCGCCGCCCGCATCGACGCCCTGGCCACGTTCGCGGCCAAGCCGGATTTCGACCAGGCCGTGTTGACCTTCAAGCGCGCGGCCAACATCATCCGCAAGCAGGGCGTGGGCGCCGGCGTGCCTCTGACCGGCACGGTCAAGGAGGCGCTCCTTGCCGAACAGCCCGACAAGGATCTGGCCGCGGCCTGCGAAGCGGTTTTCCCGCGCTACGACGCCCTGTTTAGCGCCGGGGATTACGCGGCCGTGTTCGACCTGCTTTATGAGCTGCGCCCGGCCGTGGACGCCTTCTTCGACAACGTCATGGTCATGTGCGACGACATGGACGTGCGCCTCAATCGCCTGAACCTCCTCAAATCCCTGGTCGATCGCCTGGGCCGTGTGGCGGACTTCGCCGCGTTGCAGGTGTAGGGGACGGGGAGAGAAGGGTGAAGATGCCTCCGGCGGCCAGGAGGGGCGGCGGCCCCTCCTGGACCTCCCGAATGGGGGGAAATATGTGCTGGAGGCCGTATTTTAGAGTTGACAGAGATGCGTTACCAGTTTAAGTAATTCTGCTTCAGCGAACACTACACGGAGGAACGATCCTTGGCCAACCATAAATCCGCCATCAAACGGCACCGTCAAAGCCTTTTGGCCCGGGCTCGCAACCGGGCGGTCAAGACCCGCGTGCGCAATGTCATCAAGGCCGTGCGCGTCGCGCTTACCGCCGGCGATTCCGCCACCGCCGAAACCGCGCTGCTGGCCGCGACCAAGATCCTGGACAAGGCCGCCACCAAGAAGGTCATCCACTGGAAGACCGCCGCGCGCAACATCTCCCGCCTGTCCACGGCCGTCAATAAAAGCAAGCAGGCCTAAGCGCTTCGCGTCCGGTCGTCTGTTTTTCGCCCGTCGCGGCTTCTGCCGCGACGGGCTTTTTGGCGTTGCTTTGCTTGCCGCTTCTTAAAGCAGCGGTTTGATTTCTTCCAGGATCGCCGCGCATTCCCCCTGAAGTTCCGCATCCACGCCGTGCAACCGCCACCACAGGTAGCGTGCCGTGCGCGACGCCTCGTCCCGGTCCCCGGCCAGGACAAGCACGCGCACGAGCGCGAAAAGGTTCTCCACGGTCTGCTCGCGGCGAAGCGACGCGGCCAGGGCGGAAAGCGCTTCGTCGTGGCGACCGGCCCGGGCCAGCGCCATGCCGCGCAGGCTCCAGGCGGCGCTTTCGGCGTTGTGGGCGACGACGAGCCTGCGGGAAAGCGCCTCGGCCAGTTCGAGCTTGCCGCGCGTAAGGAGCAGGGCGATTTTTTCACATTCGTTTGTGAAATTCCCTTGTTCCGTCGCGCGTACCGGCCCGCCTTCGAGCACCGCGCGCACGGCCGGGGCGTGGCGCGCGATTTCCGTATCCCCGACGGTGCAATACGTAAGCTGCCTGTCGAAATCGGCCATGGAATGCCGGAACTGCTCCGTGGTCATGTCGCCGCGGCCGCGTTCGATCTTGGCGGCGTATTCCTGGCGGGAACGGTAAAAGTAGTGGTTGAGCTGTATGCGCGCATTGTGGTGCGGTCCGTAGGGGCCGGGCAGGGGGAAGCCGCATTCGTTCACGCAGTGCCGGCCAGGCGCGTAGGCGAAATGGTGCGGCGAAAGCGGGGCGGTCACGTACGCCGGACGCACGATGCTCTTGATGTGGTGGTTGGTGGGATGCGCATAGGGCGCGCGCTGGGTGAAGGCTTCGATCTGCAAGCCCGGTGGCGGCGTTTCGTGGCCGGCCGAGCCGAACATGACCCAGTTGACGCCAAGGCCGGCAAACTCCTCGAAATCCGTGAGCATCTCGCGCAGATCGTCCTCGCGGCGGGGGAGCAGGAATTCGTCCACGTCGATAAAGCCGAGCCAGTTTGTGTCCGGGCCGTGGCTTTCCAGGCAATGGGCGTAGGCGGCGAGCTGCCGGGCCGGGCCGGGCATGTCGTGGATGACGATGTCGATGCGGCCGGCAAGGGGCGCCAGCGTGTTGCGCAGCGGCACGCTCGAGCCGTTGTCGTAGACGACGAGGCGCTCGGCGCCACGCAGCGCATGATAGGCCGCCCACTCGCCGATGCGGGTGTTTTCGTCCTTGGCGATGCAGCACAGGGTCAGGTAGCGCATGGGCGGTGTTCTGTGGTTTACGGCTTGATGTAGGCGAATCCCTTGTCCTGGAGGTCCACGAGTTCCACCACGCCTGCGGGGACGATCTCGCACGCGGGCAGCAGCGCCTCCGGGGCCACGTCGAAGTGGCGCATGGCGTTGCGGCACACGCGAACGCGCAGCCCCCGCGCGGCCAGCGCGCCGATTGTGGCGGCGTGTTCGCCGTCTGCGGTCATGAGCCGGATCGCCGGGCCGTTGACCAGGAGGACCGCGGTGTAGTCCTCCTGGACGAGGGCTTCGAAATAGTTCGTGATGTTGGTCAGCGCCATATTGAGCGCCGCAGCGTCCTGGTCCACGTGAAAAACCACGTCGAAGTGCATCGCCGCCCTCCCGGTTTGGGTGGTCTATATGATACGCAGACGCGCCGCTTCATCCGTTGCCGCAACCACCCGGCCGATGACCGCAGCCAGGTCTCCCGCATCCTCGAGCATCCGCCGCGCCGCCGCTACCTTGCCTTCCGGCACGGCCAGCACCATGCCGCCCGAGGTCTGGGCGTCGAAGACGAGATCGCGCTGGATCGGGTCGCAGCCTGCGGCCACGGAAACCGCCTTGGCGCAGTATTCTCGGTTGGCGAAGCTCCCGGCCGGCAGCATGCCGTAGCCTGCCATCTCCACGGCCTCGGGCAGGAAGGGCACGGCGGCAAGGTGCAGTTCCACGGCCACGCCCGAGCCGGCCGCCATCTCCAGCAGATGCCCGCCCAGACCAAATCCCGTCACGTCCGTGGCCGCCTTGAGTTGCAGTTCCCGGATCACGCGGCCGCCTGCGGCGTTGAGCCTGCCGGCCCAGCGGACAAGCAGGTTCTCGATCGCCGCTGGGTCGCCGAAGCCGCCCTTGAGCGCCGTGGCCAGCACGCCGGTGCCGAGCGGCTTGGTGAGCAGCAGCACGTCGCCCGGGACAAGCCCGGTGTTGGAGGCGAAGGCGTCGGCATCGACCAGTCCCGAGACGGCCAGGCCGTACTTGATCTCCTTGTCCTCCACGCTGTGCCCGCCGGCCGGCACGGCCCCGGCTTCAAGAATCGCCTCCAGCCCGCCGCGCAGGATTTCGGCCAGGATTTCCCGCGCCATGGTTTTTATGGGGAAGCAGACGATGTTCATGGCGGCAAGGGGCACGCCGCCCATGGCGTAGACGTCGGACAGGGCGTTGACCGCGGCGATGCGGCCGAACTTGAACGGGTCGTTGACGATGGGCGTGAAGAAATCCACGGTCTGCACGAGCCCCCTGCCGTCCGGAAGGCGCACTACGGCCGCGTCCTCGTTGACGCCGCTTGCGGTCAGCAGCCGAGGATCGGTCACGGGCGGCAAGCCCTGCAAGACGGCCTCCAGGTCCCCCGGGGCGATCTTGGCCGCTCAGCCGGCGGCGGTGACGGTCTTGACCAGTTCGATGCTCACGGGCGCTCCTTGTCCAGAATCATTGCAAGATCATGCACCAGGGCGTCGCGGTCAAGGCCGAAGCGCGCCGCGAGGCCCGTGACCGTTTCGAAAAGCCCCTGGCACAGCACGCAACAGCCGGCTTCGGCGTCGCAGGCGCGGAAGACGGCCTCGGTTTCGGGATGGGCGGCCACGAGGTCGAGGACCGTGGCCGCGTCGGGATCAAAGGGCGTCATGGGACGGCTCCAGCCCGCTTTGCACGGCCCACATGCCGGCGTAGACCCCGCCGGCATGGATGAGCGCCTCGTGGTCGCCGCGCTCGACCACGTAGCCGTCCACGACGACCAGGATCTCGGCGCACTGGCGCACCGTGGACAGGCGGTGCGCCACGGCCAGGGTGAGCCGGCCCTGGCGGAAAGCGTGCAGGTTCTGCTGGATGATCGCCTCGGTGCGGGTGTCCACGGCCGAGGTGGCCTCGTCGAGAATCAGGACGGCCGGGTCGCGCAGGATGGCCCGGGCCAGGGACACGCGCTGGCGTTCGCCGCCGGAGAGCTTCATGCCGCGTTCGCCGATGACCGTGTCGTAGCCGGACGGCAGCTTCATGATGAAGTCGTCGGCCCCGGCCACGGCAGCGGCCCGGCGCACGGCCTCGCGGTCGGCTTCCGGGCGGCCGAGGAGGATGTTTTCCGCCACGGTGCCGTGAAAAAGAAACGCCTCCTGGGACACGTAGCCGAGTTGGCCGCGCCAGCTTTTGAGCGTGAACGCGTCGAGGGGCTCGCCGTCGATGACGATCGCGCCGCCCGTGGGCTCGTAGTAGCGCAGCAGGAGCTTGACCAGGGTGGACTTGCCCGCCCCGGTCGGGCCGACCACGCCCGTGACCTCGCCCTGGCGCAGGGTGAGGCTGACGCCGTTTATGACCGGCCCGCGTGAGGGGTAAGAAAAACGCACGTCGGCGAAGGCGATCTCGCGCGGCCGGTGGTCGAGAGCCACGGCCCCGGGACGGTCGGCCACGCGGGGCTTGACCGCGAAAAGCTCCGCGATGCGGCCGGCGGCGGCCTCGGCGCGCTGGATCTGGTTGATGAGCATGCCGAAGACGAAAAGCGGCAGCACGAGGCGCGCGGCAAAGAGGACGAAGGTGGTGTAGTCGCCCACGGTCGGCCCGTGCCCGGCGGCCACGAGATAGCCGCCGCCGGCAAAGACCGCGCCGAAGGAGATGCCGGCCACGGCGTAAATGGCCGGGATGAAGCGGGCGCGTTCGCCCTCGGCGGCGATGGCCTCGTCGCGGTAGCCGGCAGAGCGCGCGGCCACCGCGGCATGGAGCCGGTCCTCGGCGGTGTAGGCCTGGATGACGCCCATGCCGGCGATGTTGTTTTCCAAAAGCCCTGCGATGGCCCCCACGGCGCGGCGCGTTTCGCGGTAGCGCGGCTGCACGCGCGTGACGAACCGGCGCACGGCGAAGATCGCCAGGGGCAGCGGCGCGAAAAGGAGCAGGGCCAGTCGCCATTCGAGGAAGAAGAGGTAGCCGTAGATGCCGCAAAACGTGACCACGAGCCGGATGATGGAGGTCAAGGCGTCGGTGAGGAAGCTTTCCAGGGTGTCCACGTCGGCGACGATGACGGACATGATGTCGCCGGTCTGGCGGTCCTCGAAAAAGGCAGGGTCCAGGGACTGGAGGTGCCCGTAGAGGCTCAGGCGGATATCGTGGCGGGTCTTTTGAGCCATGGCCGCGAGGATGTAGTCCGAGCCGCTCTGAAAGACGGAGAGGCACAGGAAGCTTGCGAGGATGGCCAGGCCGTAGTGCACGTAGGTTGCGGCCGCGGCGTTGCCCGAGGCGGCGACGTCGATGACCCGGCCGGCCAGGGCCAGGGGCAGCAGGTCGCAGGCCCGGGCCAGGATGTTGAGCGCAAGCCCGCCGAGCAGCGCACCCTTGTAGGGACGCAGGAAGGCGTAGAGCGTCCAGACGTGGCGGCCGAAAAGGGCCTGGGGCGAGCCGGAGGGCGAGGGGGCGGCGGTGTTTTTCATAAAAGCAGGAGCAGGGCGGCGTAGCCGGCGGCACCGGCGGCGAAGGCCGGGAAATTGCCCGAGCCGTCCAGCGGGATTTCATCCTTCATGGTGTTCATGACCACGCCTCCTGCCAGAAAGGCGAAGAGCAAGGCAAGCACGGCCTCGTGCACGTGCAGGACCGCGCCGCAGGCCCAGCCGCAGACGACGGCCAGCGCCAGGACCTTGCGGCCGCATTTGCGGTAGTCGTCCGTGAAATGGCGGCGCAGGGCGTGATCGTTGCCGGCCATGTGCAGGGCCATGGCCGCGAAATAGGTAAAAAGGCTCACGGGCCCGGGATGCACGCGGTTGACCAGCAGGTAGCCGATCAGGAAATTGTAGAGCGCGAAGGAGACGAGGTGCAGCCAGAAGACGCCTTGCTGTTCGGGCGAAACCGGCGGCCCGGAGCGGCCGCCCCGCGCGGCCAGGGCGGCACGCTCGAGGCCATAGAAGACGAGCAGTCCGGAAAGCGCGATGAGAAAGACGTGACGGTCGAGGACGGAAACGAGGGCCCAGCCCGTGCGGCGCAGGGTTTCCTGGCCCTCGCACAGGCCGGGAAAGATGTGCACGAAGACGTACGCCGCGGCCGCGCCGCCGGCCACGGACAGCCAGGGGCTGCGCGGCGCGTCCAGGGGCGGGGCGAAAAAGCGTGCCTCGAGATGCAGCGCCGCCAGGCACAATGCGCAGATCCCCGTGGCCAGGAGCGTCACGGCGCGCCCTCCCGGGCTGCGGCGGCGGCCCGGCGCACAAGCGCCTCCTCGTCGGCCCACTGCGACGGGTCGGCGTTTTTGACCACCTTGCTCGCCCGGACAAGTTCCTCCTCGGAAAGCGTGATGCCGAGTTCCGTAAGGCGCAGCGCCAGAGCGGCCCGGCCGGACATCGGCGACAGCGGGAACCTTATGCCCTCGGCCCCGACGGCCTCCGGGCGGAAGGGCAGGTAGGTGTCCGGGTGCTTGAGCAGCCCGTCCTGATGCACGCCGGCCGATGTGGCGAACACGTTGCCGCCGACCACGGCCTTGTTGGCCGGCAGCGGCACCCCGGACAGGCGCGACACCAGCCGGCACAAGGCGGTCAGCTTTGCCGGGTCCACGCCCACCGTGCGTTTATACTGCTTTGGGTGCAGCAACAGCGCCATGACCGTCTCTTCCAGGGCGGCATTGCCGGCGCGCTCGCCGATGCCGCCCACGGTCAGGTGGACGATGTCCGCACCGGCGGCTGCGGCGGCCAGGGTGTTGGCCGTGGCCAGCCCGAGGTCGTTGTGGAAATGCACGCGCAACTTGACGCCGCGCGGATGGGCCAGGGCGCACAACATGCGCACGCGGCGTTTGACGGCCTCGGGAGTCAGCACGCCGAGCGTGTCGGGAAAGCCGATGCCCGTGGCCCCGGCGTCCATGGCCACGGTATAGGCGCGTCGCAAAAACGCCGGTTCGGTGCGGCTGCCGTCCTCGCAGCTGAACGTCACCTTGGCGAAGCGTTTGCGCGCGAGCGTCACGGCCGCGTCGATCATGCGCAGGCAGTCGTCCTTGCTCTTGCCGAGCTTGTAGCGGCGGTGCAGGGGGCTCGTGCCGAGAAAGACGCCGACGCCCCGGCGGTCGGGCGCGGCCTCGGCCAGGGCCTGCCAGGCGGCTTCGATGTCGCCGGCCACGGTACGGCACAGCACCATGACGCGCGGCACAGCGACCTCGGCGCAGATGCGGCGCACGGCCTCGATTTCGCGATCCGAAACAGCCGGGAACCCGGCCTCGATGACGTCCACGCCGGCTTCGGCCAGGGCCTTGGCGATGGCGACCTTGTCGTCCACGGAAAAACGCACGCCGGGCATCTGCGCCCCGTCGCGCAGGGTGGTGTCGGAAACGATCAGCGGCGTGACGCCGCCTGGGGCTGCTGGGGTGAAGGAAGTGGTCATGCGCCTTCTCATGCGCTCATTTCGGCGCAATGGCAACGTGGCGCGTTTATTCCTGTTTTGGTGAACAGGCGGACGGTTTGACGAAGACCGGGGCAAAGGATAGGTTTCCTGTCTGGTTGGGAGAGAATACCGCTTTTGCTGGGAGGAAGCGTTATGGCCACCATCGGCGTCATGCTGTCCGGGTGCGGCGTTTTCGACGGATCGGAGATTCACGAGGCCACGCTCACCCTGTATTTCCTGGCCAAGGCCGGAGCCAAGGTCGTGTGCCTGGCTCCGGAGATGGATTTCGAGGCCGTGGATCATGCCGCCAAGACCCCGAGCGGGAAGCGTCGCAACGTCCGCGTCGAGGCCGCCCGCATCGCCCGGGGGCCGGTCGCGGACACGGCCACGGTTTCCGCCGCCGACCTCGACGGCCTAATCTTGCCCGGGGGCTTGGGCGCGGCGAAAAATCTCTGCGATTTCGCCGAAAAGGGGGCCAAGGGCACGGTTTTTCCCTCTGTCGCCGCCCTCATTCGCGCCATGCATGCCGCAGGCAAGCCCATCGGCGCCATCTGCATCGCTCCGGCCGTCCTGGCGCTGGCTCTTGGGGAGTTTGCGCCGGAACTGACCATCGGCGACGACCCCGGCACGGCGCAAGCCCTGGAGGCCGCCGGCGCGAAACACGTCGTTCGGGGCGTGGACGCCATCCAGGTGGACGCCAGGAACAATCTCGTCACCACCCCGGCCTACATGCTGGGCCCCGGCATCGCCGACATCGCCAAGGGCATCGAGAAGCTCGTGAACGCGGTGCTTTCCCGGGCTGCGACCGCTTAAGCGGCGGTCCGCCCACAGGGTCGTGGAGGGCGCATGCGCCGGCTTTTCATCAATGCGGACGATTTCGGCCTGACCGAGGGCATAACGCGCGGCATCGCCGTCGCCATGGCCACGGGCGTGGTCGGCGGGACCACAGCCATGGTCTGCCCGGCGGGCGCGCCCGGGCGCATCTCCCGCTTCGGCCGGGAATTCGCCGGCCGGATCGGCCTGCACCTGCAACTGACGGGCGCAACGCCGCCGTGCCTGCCGCCCGGGGAGGTGCCGAGCCTCGTCGGCGCGGACGGCCTTTTCCCGCGCAAGAAGATCGACGTGGCCGACGTTTCGCCGGACGAGGTGCGGCGGGAATGGCGCGCGCAACTGGCCCGGTTTCGGGAAACGGGCCTCGAGCCGAGCCACCTGGATTCCCACCACCACATCCACAAGCGGCCGGAAGTGTTTCCCGTGTTCCTGGAGCTGGCCAGGGATCTGGGCGTGCCTGCCAGGGCGCTTTCCGCGGACATGCGCCGGGCCATGGACGCCGCCGGCGTGCCCCACGCCGACGACTGCCTGACGCGTTTCTACGGCGAGGACATCGGCGAGGCGACGCTGCTTTCCCTCGTGGACGCGGCGTTCGCGGCGCTCGGCGGCGCAGGCGTCCTTGAGGTCATGGCCCATCCGGGGCACGACGACGCCGCGCTTCGCGCCATCAGCACCTACGCCGCAGGCCGTGCCCGGGAGCTGCGTGTCCTGACCAGCCCGGAACTGGCGCGGCAACTGGCAGCGCGGGACATCGCCGTGGTCGGCCCGTCGCAAGCGGCGCAGGTTTCGGATCTTTCACACGCCGGGGCGCATCCCCGGCCCTCGGCAACCTCATAGACGGCGTTTGGGCGGCTTGACCGCCGGGAGGAGGCATGCCGGAAAAACTGTTGTTGTCCCTGCGCAAATTCATCGCGCCGGAATTCGTGTTCGGCCGGGGAGCGCGAGGCCTTGCCGGCCGCCAGGCCGCCGGCCTCGGCGTGCGGCGCGCCCTGCTCGTGGCCGATCCGGGCCTTTGCCCCCTGGGCCTGCCGGACGAGGTCGCGGAGAGCCTGGAAGCCTCCGGCATCGAATACGAGTTGTTCAACGCCCTGTCCTCCAATCCCCGGGACCATGAAGTCATGGCCGGGGCGATGGCGTTCGACGCCTGCGCCTGCGACGCCATCGTCGCCGTGGGCGGCGGCTCGGCCATGGACTGCGGCAAGGCCATCGGCATCGTTTCGGCCAACAAGCGCCACATCCTCGAGTTCGAGGGCGTGGACAACGTGCCCCGGCCCGGGCCGCCGCTTTTGTGCGTGCCGACCACCGCCGGCACCGGAGCCGAGGTGTCCCAGTTCGTCATCGTCACGGACACCGCGCGGCGGCTGAAAATCGCCATCGCCAGCAAGTCGCTGATCCCCGACGCCGCGCTCATCGATCCCGAGGTGACCGTCAGCATGCCGCGGGACCTGACGGTCAACACCGGCCTCGACGCCTTGACCCACGCCATGGAGGCCTACGTCTCCAACGCCCACGGCCCCATGACCGACCTGCTGGCCCTGGAGTCGGTGCGGCTCATCCGCACCCACCTGGCCGCTGCGACCGTGCGTCCGGACGACCTCGAAGCCAGGGGCGGCATGATCCTGGCGAGTCTTTATGCCGGCATGGCGTTTTCCAACGCCATCCTGGGCGCGGTCCACGCCATGGCGCACAGCCTGGGCGGACTGCTCGACCTGCCCCACGGCCTTTGCAACGCCATTTTGCTTGACCATGTTGTCCGATACAATTACGACGCCGTGCCCGACCGCTACGCGACGCTCGGCCGGCTGCTCGGCGCGGATTTCCCTGACGATGCGCCGCCGGCGAAACGGAAGGAAGCCGTGCTTGCGGCCATCGCCGCGTTCAAGGCGGAACTCGGCGTGACCCAGAGCCTGGCCGATATCGGCGTCGCCGCCTCGGATATCGCCGCCCTGGCCCAAAACGCCATGGCCGATCCCTGCCTCTTGACCAACCCCAGACAGCCGACCGTCGGCGAGATCGAATCGATATATGAACAAGCCAGGCGATCCGGCTCCTGATGCCGACGCCCGCCGGGCCCGACTGCTCGGGTTCGGCGAACAGTCCGTCAGCAAGAGCTATTATCCGGAGCTCAAACGCCGGCTCGACGAGCTGGAGCGCTTCCGCTCCCTGCTCGACCAGACCGGGGAGGGCATTTTCCTGGTGAACGCCGACACGGGCCGCATCACGGACGCGGCCGGCGCGGCCGGGGCGATGTTCGGCAGGCGGCGCGAGGAGCTTGTCGGGCGGCTTTTCGCCGAACTGTGGCCTGCGGAGGCCGTGGAACACCTGCGCGGGCTTTTTTCCGGCGATTTCGCGGCCGGCCGCATGGAAACGACCCTGCCTCGTCCGGGCAACCGGGGAGGGGGGCTGTCCGTGGAGATCACGTTCCGCCTGGCCAGCGGCGATGACGGCTCCATCGCCGTCATCGTGGCCCGGGATGTGACCGAGCGCAAAAAAAACGAGCTGGCGCTCAAGCGGGCCGAGGAGAAGTACCGCAGCATCGTGGAAAACGCCGCCGAAGGCATTTTCCAGTCCTCCACCGAAGGGCGCCTAGTCAGCGCCAACCCGGCCATGGCCTCCATTCTCGGCTATGCCTCGGTGCCCGACCTTATGCGCCACATCAAGAGTGTCGTCGAAGATGTGGTCGCCAAGGAGGAGGCGCGCCAGCGCATCCGGTCCGAGCTGGGCCGCTATGGCGAAGTCAAAAACCTCGAGATCGAGCTGCGCACCAAGTCCGGCGGGTTGATATGGGGGCTCATCAACGCGCGGCGCATCCGCGACGCCGCCGGCGACGCCGACCGTTACGACGGATCGTTGCAGGACGTCACCGTGCGCAAGAAGGCGGAGCAGACCCTGCAAAGCTACCAGGACGAATTGGAACAGCGGGTGGCCGGGCGCACGGGCGAACTGACCCGGGCCAACGAACGCCTCACCCACGAGGTGACCATCCGCAAACGGGCAGAGGAGGCGGCAGAGGCCGCCAACCGGGCCAAATCCGAATTTTTGTCCATGGTGTCCCACGAGATCCGCACGCCGCTGACCTCGGTGCTGGGATTCGCGGTCATCATCGAAAAGCGCCTGGAGGAACTGTTCGCAAAGCTCCTTGACGACGATCCGCGCCGGCGGCGGCAAGCCGCGCAGGTCATGGACAACCTGCGCATCATCGTTTCGGAGGGCGAACGCCTCAAGCATCTCATCAACGACGTGCTGGACCTGGCCAAGCTCGAGGCGGGCCGGATGGAATTCAAGCGCGAGCGCGTGGATCCCGCCGAAGTGGTGCGCCGGGTCATGTCCGCATCGGCGGGGCTGCTTGCCGCCCACAACCAGGTCGCCCTCAAGACCTGCATCGAGGGCCGCCTGCCCGTGGTCATGGGCGACCGCGACCGCATCATCCAGGTGCTGGTCAACCTCGTTTCCAACGCGCTCAAATTCACGGAGCGTGGCTCGGTCACCTGTCGGGCGCGGGTCGACGGGCATTACGTGGTGATCGAAGTGACGGACACCGGCATCGGCATTCCCGAGTCCGAGCAGCACAAGGTGTTCGAGAAATTCAACCAGATCGGCGTCACGCTGACCAACAAGCCCAAGGGCACGGGACTTGGGCTTACCATCTGCAAACATATCGTGGAGTCACACGGCGGTCGCATTTTCTTCGTATCAAAGCCCGCAGCGGGCAGCACCTTTACGTTCACCCTGCCGATTGCCTAACGTCGCCCGTTACGGTATGTCCCCGCCCCGGCGTCGGCGTTCGCTCCGCGCCGGCAACGTCTTTTGCAAGGAACCCCCATGAGCCAGAAGATCAAGAACGAATCGCTGCGCAACATCGCCATCATCGCCCACGTCGANNGACCACGGCAAGACCACCCTCGTGGACCACATGTTCCGTCAAAGCGGCCTGTTCCGCCAGAACCAGGAAGTGGCGGACCGCATCATGGACAGCATGGACCTCGAGCGCGAGCGCGGCATCACCATCGCTGCCAAAAACTGCGCCGTCATCTCGGGCGGCGTCAAAATCAACATCATCGACACCCCCGGCCACGCCGATTTCGGCGGCGAGGTGGAGCGGGCGCTGTCCATGGTGGACGGCGCGGTGCTTCTGGTCGATTCCTCCGAAGGGCCGTTGCCGCAGACCCGGTTCGTGCTGAAAAAGACCCTGGACCGGGGCCTCCCGGTCATCGTCGTGGTCAACAAGATAGACCGCAAGGACGCGCGCACCGAGGAAGTCTTAAACGAAATCTACGACCTGTTCATCGATCTCGACGCCTCGGAGGAACAGCTCGAATTCCCCGTGCTCTACGCCATCGGCCGCGAAGGCATGGCCAAGGAGTCCCTGGATGCCGAGGGCAAGAACCTCGAGCCGCTCTTTAAGCGTATTCTGTCCACGATTCCGGCCCCTTCCCACGATCCCGACGAGCCCTTCCGCATGCTGGTTTCCGACCTCGGCTATTCCGAATTCCTGGGCCGCCTGGCCGTGGGCCGGGTCATCTCGGGTACGGCGCGCATCAACCAGACACTCGTGCGCATCGACGAATCCGGCGCGGCCAAGCCGCTTCGCGTGTCCAAACTGCAGGTCTACCAGGGGCCGAGCCTGACCGAAACCGAGGAAGCCGAACCCGGCGACATCATCGTGCTCTCCGGCGTCGAGGAAGTGACCATCGGCGACACCATCTGCACGGCCGACTTTCCCAAGGCCCTGCCGCGCATCCATGTGGACGAGCCCACGGTCGCCATGCGCTTCGCCATCAACTCCTCGCCGTTCGCCGGCAAGGAGGGTAAATTCGTGCAGTCGGCAAAGCTGCGCGAGCGCCTGTACAAGGAAACCCTGCGCAACGTCGCCATCCGCGTGGAGGAGACCGAGGACAAGGACAGCTTTACGGTCAAGGGCCGGGGCGAGTTCCAGATGGCGATCCTGGTCGAGACCATGCGCCGCGAGGGCTTCGAGCTGTCGGTGGGGCGGCCGGAAGTCATTTTCAAGACGGAAGGGGGGGTGAAAAAGGAGCCCATCGAGCACCTTTTCATCGACTGCGACGAGGCGTTCGTGGGCGTGGTCACGGAAAAGCTCTCCATCCGCAAGGGCCGCATGCTCAACCTGGTCAACCACGGCTCGGGCCGCGTGCGCCTGGAATTTTCCATTCCTTCCCGGGGCCTTATCGGCTACCGCGACGAGTTCCTCACCGACACCAAGGGCACGGGCATCATGAACTCGTCGCTCGAGGGCTACGAGGAATACCGCGGCGATTTCCCCAGCCGTTTCACGGGTTCCATCGTCTGCGACCGCGAGGGCGTCGGCGTCCCGTACGCGCTTTTCAACCTGGAGCCGCGCGGCCGGCTTTTCATCACGCCGGGCGAGCCGGTCTACGAGGGCATGATCGTCGGCGAGCACAACCGGGACAACGACATCAACGTGAACCCGTGCAAGGAAAAGAAGCTCACGAACATGCGCGCCTCGGGCAAGGACGAAAACGTCATCCTGTCGCCGGTTCTGCCCATGACCCTGGAGCGGGCCTTGCATTTCGTGCGCGAGGACGAGATGGTCGAAGTGACGCCGTTGTCGATCCGTCTGCGCAAGGCCGTGCTCTCGGCCAAGGACCGGCACACCCTGGACGGGGCCAAGAAGAAGGATAAAGGCTAGGCCGTCGGCTGGGCCTCTTGGAAAGGAATTGCGAAGCCCGGGGCGACCCGGGCTTTTTTTTGCGCGTCGCGACCCGGGCAATTGTCTTTCAAGCGCCCGTTGCCCATGAGGCGCGTGTTGGCTGGACGACGCTGCAATTGGATGCGCGACGACGAGGGGCGTATCGCGCTTCACGATGACCGAGGAGCCTGTCCCAGGCCGGGCGGACGGGGATTGACTACGAAGCGGACGGGGAAAGCCATGAGCGCCAAGCCTCGCGGAAAAGCGACGCCCAAATCAGGGTCTCCGAAACAAAGTTAACATAATTTACATTATGGGACATAACCCCGGGCGACCGACGGCCGGGAAGCGACGCCCCGGCCGCGTCGGAATCCGTCCCCACGGTGGCTTGCCGCACTTCTTAAGGAATATCGAGAATCATGCCGTGCCGCCGCAGACAATCGGTCGCTGCCCGACGGACCTCAGGCAGGCATCAACGGCCGGAAGGATTCTATTTTGCGCATTGGCAGCCGCCGGCCTTGCGGGCTGCGACGATGCGTTCGAGGATCGGCGATTGCCGATTGGCCCGCACATCGTCTTCGATGTCCTGCGCCATAAACCTGAAACCCTGGTACAGCGCCGCCTTACAAACCACGCTTCGTACCGGTAAACGGCATACGGTACGTATTACGAAATATAGCCGTAAACGTTTACAGCTGCAGCTCGCCGGCTAGGCCTCGACAAAGAGTCCCACCCGCGAAAAGGATGTGACGTCGAAAAGCCCCTGGTCCGTGAGCTTGAGCGTCGGAATGACCTCCAGGGACAGAAACGACATGGCCATGAACGGATGCTCCGGCGCGTCCGTGGTGGACACCTGCCGGTAGGCGGCGGCCAGGGCCTCGAGCTGTCCCGTCACCACCTCGAGCGGCGCGTCGCTCATGAGTCCGGCCACGGGCAGGCGCACCTGCGCCAGGACCTTGCCGTCGGCAACGACCGCGAATCCGCCGCCCGAAACCATGAGCGTGCGCGCCGCAAGCAGCATGTCCGCGTCGCCCACCCCGGCCACGATCAGGTTGTGCGCGTCGTGGGCCACCGTGCCGGCCACGGCCCCGCGCGTGAGCTTGAGCCCGCTGACGAACCCCAGGCCCAGGTTGCCCGTAGCCTTGTGGCGTTCGATGACCGCGAGCTTGGCGATGTCGCGCGAGGGGTCGGCCACGGCCAGCCCGTCCCGCACGCTCGCGTCCACGAGGCGCTCCTCGGTGACGATCTGCCCGGGAACAAGGCCGATGACGCGGCAACGCGCCCCCTTGGCGGGAATGGCAAGGCTCGCTTCGGTCAGTTCGCCGCCGACGCGCATGGCCCGGGGCGGCGTCAGGCAGGAATGGTCGGCGAATTCCCAATCGTTCAGGCTTCGCCCGGCCAGGAACACCTCCGAGATGGCGAAGGATTCGAGATCGTCCACGAGCAGGAAATCCGCGCGGTAGCCCGGGGCCACGGCCCCCCGGCGGCGCAGGCCGAAATAGCGGGCCGGATTGATGGAAGCCATGGCCACGGCGCGAAGGGGCGGCACGCCGCGCGAGACGGCCTGGCGCACCAGGGTGTTGAGGTGCCCTTCCCGGCTCAAATCCACCGGGTCGCGGTCGTCGCTGACCAGGGAGAACTGCGCGGCGTTTTCCGCCGTGACCAGCGGGATGAGCGTATCCAGGTTCTGTTCGGTGCTGCCCTGGCGGATCATGATGTGCAGGCCCCGGCGCAGCTTTTCCCGCGCCTCCTCGAGCTCCGTGCATTCGTGGTCCGAACCCGGGCCGGCCGTGACGTAGGCGTCGAGCGCCCTGCCGGTCAGCCCCGGCGCATGGCCGTCGATGACCTTGCCCCGGGCGGCGCGCAGCTTGCGCAGCATGTCCTCGTCGCCGGCGACCACGCCCGGATAGTTCATGACTTCGGCCAGTCCGAGGATGCGATCGGGATAGCGCGCGAGCATGGCTCCCACGTCCACGGCCCCAAGCCGCGCTCCGGACGTGGCCATGGTCGTTGCCGGCACGCACGACGGCATCATGAAATAGCAGGTCACGGGCAGGTCGCGGCTGCATGCGAGCATGTATTCGATGCCGGACAGCCCCAGCACGTTGGCGATCTCGTGCGGATCGGAAATGACGGCGCAGGTGCCGTGCGGGGCCACGGCCTGGGCGAAGACCGGCGGCGACAGGAGCGTCGATTCGATGTGGATGTGGCCGTCGATGAACCCCGGGCACAGGTAGCGCCCGCCGGCATCGACCACCTGGCGGGCTTCGCGGCCGGAAAAACCGACCACGAGCCCGGCGGCGACAGCCACGTCGGCTTCGTGGATCTCGCCGGAAAGCACGTTGAGCACGCGGGCGTTTTTCACCAATACGTCGGCCGGCGCGTCGCCGCGCGCCACGGCCAGCCGCTGCCGGCAAACGTCGAGGCTTTCGGATTCGGGCATGGGAAGCTCCTTGTGCGGGCGTTGAATCCCGGGAAAAAATTGCTTATATCATGGCACATGAACGTACCAGGAACTTTTATTCCCGGCCCCGGCGACGGCGCGGCCAGGACCGGCCGGCTGACCACGGCCCATGGCGCTATCGAAACCCCCGTGTTCATGCCCGTGGGCACCCAGGGGACGGTCAAGAGCCTGTGCCCGACCGATCTGCATGACCTGGGGGCGCAGATCATCCTCGGCAACACCTACCACCTCTACCTGCGCCCGGGCGACGAGCTTGTGGCCAAGCTCGGGGGCCTGCACCGCTTCATGGGCTGGGACGGGCCGATCCTCACCGATTCCGGCGGGTTCCAGGTTTTCAGCCTGTCCGGCCTGCGGCGGATCACCGAGGAAGGCGTGACCTTCTCCTCCCATATCGACGGCTCCAAGCACCTCTTTTCGCCGGAGAAAGTCATCTCCATCCAGCGCAACCTCGGCTCGGACATCATGATGGTGCTCGACGAATGCGTGCCTTTCGGCGCGGACCGGGCCTATACGGAAAAATCGCTGGCGCTGACCACCCGCTGGGCCGCGCGCTGCCGCAAGGCCCATCCTTCCGGCGACCGGGGACAATTGCTGTTCGGCATTGTCCAGGGCGGCTTTTTCAAGGATTTGCGCGCGGAAAGCACCCGACAGCTCATCGACCTGGATTTCGAGGGATATGCCCTGGGCGGGCTTTCCGTGGGCGAGAGCCGCGCCGAGATGTACGACATCCTGGACGACGCCACCCCCCTGCTCCCGGCGGACAAGCCCCGCTACCTCATGGGCGTCGGCGCGCCGCGCGACCTGCTCGCCGGCATGGCCGCGGGCATCGACATGTTCGACTGCGTGCTGCCCACGCGAAACGCCCGCAACGGCACGCTTTTCACCACCAAGGGCAAGGTGAACATCAAGCGGGCCGAATACCGCGAGGACGACTCCCCGCTCGATCCCGACTGCCCCTGCTACGCCTGCCGGACCTTTTCCAAGGCCTATCTGCGCCACCTCTATATCGCCAGGGAGTTGTTGTCCTACAGGCTCAACACTCTGCACAACCTGACTTTTTTCTCCCAGATGATGGAGCGTGCCCGACAGGCCATCCGCGAAGGCCGCTTTGCCGCCTTCCGCAGGGAAATGGAAGCCGTCTATCCGGAAAACGAGGAAGACGCATAAGACCCAGCTCCACTCCATGGAGCTTACCGTCATCATTTCTCTCAAATGCGGCGCTTCGCCGCTGGCGCCCTTGGTGGCGGAAATGCGGGCAACATGCTGGCCGGCTTTGCGGCCTGCGGG
>DQED01000045.1:794-6898 GCA_003525525.1 Desulfovibrio sp. | reverse complement strand
CCCGGCCGCCGGAGGCATCTTTAAAAAAAAGTCACAGGCGGCATATCGCGAGGCGGGATGGCCAGGGGGCGTGCGGCGCGGCGGCCGAGCAGCAAGGCGGCGTAGCCCTTGTGCCCTTCCGGGACGCCGAGCAGCGTTCCCAGGGGCGGATGGGCGTCCAGGGCGAAAACGAGGTAGCCGCACCAGCAGGCTCCGTAGCCGGCGGCCGCGGCGACGATTTCCAGCCACGCGCCGGCGATGGCGGCGTCGAGAGCGGGTGTGATGCCCGTATCCGGCGCATGCACGACGGCCACGTGGGGCGCGCCGCGGAAGAGGACGTCCTTGCCCTTGGCGGCGGCCCGGGCTGCGCCGGCCAGGTGCAGCTCCGCCGCACGGGCGCTTTTCGCCGCGACTTCCATCTCCATCCAGTCGAGCACGCCCTGGCGCGCCACGTCCATGCGCGCCGGCCCGTCCACGATCACGTAGCCGACCTGGCGGGCGTTGTGTCCGGTGGGCGCATGGCGCACGGCCTCGACGAGGCGCAGGAGCTCTTCGCGGGGTACGGGCGTCGGGTCGAAGGTGCGGCAGGAACGCCGGCTCATGAGCAGATGCCGCACGGCGTCGAACTCCGGCAACCGCTTGCGGTCGATGGGCTCGAAGTCCTTTGCGGGCAGCAGGTCGTGGANNGGGCAGGCGATGACGCAGTGGCCGCAGAGGATGCAGTGGGCCTCGCGGCCGGCCAGGGGTTCGGGCCTTGCGCCCGGCTCGGCCTGGCGCACGAGGCTCGCCGGGCAGGCGGCCACGCACAGGCCGCAGCCGGTACAGGCGTCGCTGACGGTGAAGAGCGGCATTACGCATCATCCTTTGCGGCGGGCCTGCCTCCGAAGCGGGCGTTGAGTACGGCGAGCGCCTGCCGCTCCCGTTCCACATACAGTTCCGGGGCGAAAAGCGCCTTGTGCCCTCCGACAACGTGGCGCAGGCAGGGAGCGAGAGGCACGTGGCCGAAGCTGTGGCCCAGGCGCACCATGTCCCCGAACCAAGCCACGCCGATGTCCAGGACCCCTTGTCCGGTCTCGGGATTGCCGACGTCGACGTAGGCCCCGATGGGCCGGGCCGGGCCGTTCGGACAGGTGTCGGCGCGCACCTTGGCCATGTTCAGGAGGCAACAGTATTCGTTGAGCCGGCATTCCGGCAGGGGCCAGGGGTGTTCACGCAGCTCCCGCGTCGGCTCCTCGGTGTAACGCCGTCGATAGATGGCCGGATCGAGCGTATCATACAACCCGCGCAGGGTCTCGAAATCGGGCCGGTATTCCCGGTAGCGCCCGGGACCGCAGTGGCCCAGGTATTTGGCCGGGCACAGCCAGCACTGGCCGATCTCGCCCACGCCGGAATGCGCGCCGAGGGCTCCCAGCAGCAGGCCCACGGCGTCGCCGATGAACTCGCAGTCGTTGTGGACGAGAAGCAGGTAGTTCTTCTCCGTGCGCTCGAAGGCGTACTGGTAGCGCAGGCTGTGCCGGTAGCCCGCATCGCCCAGGCGCGCGGCATCCACGGGATAGCGCCAGTTCATGTGTTGCGGCTTGAAATGGACGAGGCGGTCGCCGAGCAGTTGCCGGATGTCGGCGTGGGCGAAGAGCGCGTTGATCACGTCCGACTCTTCGATGAAGTAGACCTTGTCGATGAACCGACCGCTGTGCTCAAGCAGGGAAAGCAGGGTCAGGGCCGTCTGCGCCGGTTTGCCGAAGACGTTGATCGCCACATCGACGATGCGTGTTTTCTGGGCCATGCGTCGCCTTGAAGTCGCCGCCGGCAATGGCCGGCCTCCCCGAATTCCGCGTCCTCGAAATGCTGCAACGGGAGGCTGGGGCCGGCCTTAAGCCTGGCCGCTGCCCGCATGCTCCCCTTCCTTGGCGTGGCTCACGGCCTGCTGGGTGCGGGAAGCTTCCAGGCGCTTGACGAAGGCGTCGCGGCATTCGTAGCTGCAAAAGACGAAAACCTTGTCGCCGTCGCGCACGCGGATGTCGGCGTCGGCGGGCACATAGGTGCCGCACACGGGATCCTTGACCATCTCGCCGGTGGCGGCCATCCGCTTTGCGGACTCGGCTTCCTTGTCCTTCTTGCGGCCACGGTCGCCGATGAAAAGCTTGTATAAAATGAAGGCTGCGACGATCAATATGAGCCAGCGGTACATGAACGCTCCTTCTCTTCTCCCCTGACGGGGCCTGTCAGTCGCCGCTTATTAGGCTATTTTCGAAGATTTTGAAAGGGATTTTCGAAAGGGCTTCGGCAACGTCCCCGCCCTGCCCGTCCGGGATGGCCGCGTGCGGCGCGATATCGGCCAGGGGAACCAGGACGAAGGCGCGCTGGCGCAGGCGCGGATGCGGCACGATGAGGTCCGGTGCGTCGATGCGGCGGTCCCCGTAGAGCAGGATGTCGAGGTCGAGGGTGCGTGGACCGAAGCGGCGCGGGCCGCGCACGCGGCCCAGGTCCACCTCGATGGCGAGCAGTGTTTCGAGGAGTCGCGCAGGCGACCAGCTTGCGTCGAGTTCCAGGGCCACGACCTGGTTCAAATAGCGCGGCTGGTCCGCATCGCCCCAGGGCTCGGTCTCGTAGATCGGGCTTTTTGCGACGAGCCACGCCCCCGAAAGCGCGCCAAGACGCTCGCGGGCTGCGCGAAGCGCAGCTTCACGGTCCCCGAGGTTGGACCCGAGGCCCAGGTAGGCCGAAGTGACGGCTTGCCGGCGATGCGAGATGGCGCTTCCTCCCTGCGGGCGTCGCGGGGCCGAAACTACCGGCGGGAAAATCCCCCTGTCAAGGGATGCGCCGCGGCGCACCCCTGGCGAGGACGGCGTTGAAGCCCGGGAGAAATCATGTCACTGTCGCTGCCGCGCACACCATGAGCAATGATAAATCCTCCCCCCCCTCTCCGCCGACCCATGCCTGGGTGGAGAGCTACCTGATGCACCTGACTGTGGACAAGGGGCTCTCCGAGCGTTCCATCGAGGCATATTCGAAGGATATTACAGGATTTTTGATTTTCTTAAACAGCCATAACGCGCGCCTCGAAAGCACCACCGACGACACGCTCTTCCTCTACCTCGTGCACCTGCGCTCCCGGGGCTTGGCCAGCCGCTCACTGGCGCGCCACCTCTCCGCCCTGCGCGGGTTTTTCGCCTTTGCCGCAGACGAATCCTGGCTGCCCGCGTCGCCGGCGGCGCTGATCGAGAACCCGAAACTGCCGCGCCTGCTGCCCGACGTGCTTTCCCGCGAACAGGTCGACAAGCTGCTCGCCGCGCCGGACACGGACACGCCGCTGGGCTACCGCGACCGGACCATGCTGGAACTGCTCTACGCCGCCGGGCTGCGCGTCTCGGAACTCGTCGGGCTCACCCTCGGCGATTTCGACGCCCAGGCCGGACTGCTGCGGGTCTTCGGCAAGGGAGCCAAGGAACGCCTCACCCCCATCCACACCCTGGCCCGGGATTTCCTCTCCACCTACCTGCAATCCGTGCGCGGCGCGTTCCATCCGCGCGAACAGTTCATTTTCCTCAATCGTTCCGGCAAGGGGCTGACGCGCCAAGCCGTGTGGAAAGGCATCAAGCGCCACGCCACGGCCGCCGGCATCCCGGAGCGCATCTCGCCCCACAGCCTGCGCCACTCCTTCGCCACGCACCTGCTCGAAGGCGGGGCCGACCTGCGCACGGTGCAGATGCTGCTTGGCCACGCCGACATCAGCGCCACGGAAATCTACACCCACGTGCAGGCGTCCCGGCTCGTGGCCGTGCACCGCGCCCACCATCCCCGCTCCACGCCGTCCAAGCCGGCGGACGAGGACGAAGGTTTGTGAGGAGGGGGATGAAGCATGCCTCCGGCGGCCCAGGAGGGGCGGCGGCCCCTCCTGGACCTCCCGAAAGGGGGATGTTGTTACGGCGTCTGCGCGCCTGTATTTCTTGCGATATCGTATCGTAACCATCTTGGTATACAGTGATTTTTAAATAAACATCAAGTGACGCTTTACTTATGAGCTTTCCTCCGAAACCGCCTCTGCAAAAGGCCCCGGTCATCATCACCGGCCACGCCAACGCCGATTTCGACTGCCTGGCCGCCATCATCGCCGCAGGCAAACTCTATCCCGGCGCAACGCTCATCTTTCCCGGCAGTCAGGAAAAAAACCTGCGCCATTTCTTCATCCAAAGCGCGACGTATCTGTTCAATTTCAAGAACTTCAAGGACATCGACCCGGAAAGCGTCCAGACCCTTGTCCTGGTGGACACGCGCCAGCGTTCCCGCGTGCCGCATATCGAACAGGTCTTCGCCAACCCCGGACTCGTCATCCACTGCTACGACCACCACCCGGACACCGACGAGGACGTCGCGGCGGCGACGAGCGTGGTCAAACCCTGGGGCTCGACCACGGCCATCCTCATGGAACGCATCATGGTCGAGGACCTGCCTCTGTCCACGGACGAGGCCACGATCCTCGGTCTCGGCATCTACGAGGACACGGGCTCGTTCACCTTCGCCTCCACCACCGAGCACGACCTGGCCGCCGCGGCCTGGCTGCGTTCGCGGGGCATGGACGTCGGGGTCATCGCCGATCTCATGACACGGGAACTGTCCTCGGAACAGATCACCATCATGAGCCAGCTCATCGAGTCGGCGCAGACCCATGACGTGAACGGCGTGGAAGTGGTCATCGCCGAGGCCACGAGCGACCAGTACGTGGGCGACTTCGCCCTGCTCGTGCACAAGTTCCTGGACATGGAGAACCTGCGCGTGCTGTTCGCCATCGGACTCATGAACGACCGTGTGCACCTGGTCGCCCGCTCGCGCACGCCGGACGTGGACGTGGGCAAGATCTGCGCCTCGCTCGGCGGCGGCGGCCATCCCTACGCCGCCTCGGCCTCGATAAAAAACCGCACGCTCACGCAGGTGCGCGAGGAGCTTTTCGGCCTGCTCTATTCCCAGGTCAATCCGCAAATTCTCGTGCGCCAGCTCATGAGCAAGCCGGCGGTGTCCATCGAGGACACCGCCTCCATGCGCCGCGCCGAGGAGATCATGACGCGTTACGGCCTGAAAGCCCTGCCCGTGATCACGGGCAAGGGCCAGCGCCGCTGCGTGGGCGTCATCGAGCACGACATCATGGACAAGGCCATCAACCACGGCCTGGGCGATGTGCCCGTGTCCGAATACATGATCCGCGACCCGGCCGTGGTCACGCCGGAAACCGATCTTTATCCGGTGATGGAGATCATCCTGGGCCAGCGGCAACGGCTCGTGCCCGTGGTGGAAAACGGCCGGCTTTCGGGCGTGGTCACGCGCACGGACCTGGTGAACACCCTGGTCAAGGAGCCGGCGCGGATTCCCGAGTCGCTTCTGCCCGAGCGCAAGCGCGACCGCAACATCGGCGGCCTGTTGCGCGAGCGACTCCCTAAAGGACTGCTTGAACTTTTGAAGAAGGCCGGCACGCTCGGCCACGAACTGGGCTACGGCGTGTACGTGGTCGGCGGGTTCGTGCGCGACGTGCTGCTCAAGCACCCGAATTTCGATGTGGACCTCGTGGTCGAAGGCGACGGCATCGCCTTTGCCGCGGCCTTTTCCCAGGAACTCGGCGGCCGCTACAAGGCCCATCCCAAGTTCAAGACCGCCGTTGTCGTGCTGCCGGACGGCCAGCGCGTGGACGTGGCCACGGCCCGGCTCGAATACTACGAATACCCGGCCGCCCTGCCCACCGTGGAGCTTTCCTCCATCAAGATGGACCTCTACCGCCGGGATTTCACGGTCAACGCCCTGGCCGTGCACCTGTCGCCGGAGCGCTTCGGCGAGCTCGTGGACTTTTTCGGCGCGCAGCGCGACATCAAGGACCGCGTGCTGCGCGTGCTGCATTCCTTGAGCTTCGTCGAGGACCCCACGCGCATCGTGCGCGCCATCCGCTTCAGCGAGCGTTTCGGCTTCCGCATCGGCGGCCAGACCGACCGGCTGATCAAAAACGCCGTGCGCCACAACTTCTTCCACAAGCTCTCGGGCAGCCGCGTCTTCCACGAACTGCGCCTGATCCTGGAGGAAAAGACGCCGCTCGCCTGCCTGCGGCGCATGCAGGAATACAAGCTCCTGGCCGCCATCCATCC
>DQED01000045.1:0-764 GCA_003525525.1 Desulfovibrio sp. | reverse complement strand
GAAAACGTCATCAACTGGTACCGGCTGCTGTATATAGAACCTGCGCCGCAGACCTGGCTCGTCTACTTCCTGGCCCTGTGCTCGGGCATGGACGCCCAGCAGTTCGGCGTCATCGGCAAGCGGCTCAACTTCTCCAAGCGCACGGCCGAGGACATCTCGCGCCTGCGCGGGCAGATCCGCGATACGGCGCAGGGGCTTTTCAACTGGGAGTACCACAAGGGAGCGCTGTCGGAACTCTACTTCGTGCTCGAGCACCTGCCCGTGGAAGGCGCGCTGTTCCTCATGGCACGCAATCCCCGGGAGCCGCTCCAGAAATACGTGTCGCTTTTTCTCACCACGCTGCGCAGCAAACGCGTGGAGATTACGGGCAACGACCTCAAGGCGCTCGGCATCGAGCCCGGCCCCCGCTACACGGCCATCCTGCGCCAGGTTACGGCCGCGGCCGTGGACGGGCATGCCGCGTGCAGGGCCGAGCAACTGGAGATGCTGCGCCGCCTGGCGCGGGGCGAATCCATCGAGCCGCTGCTTGCCGGCAAAGCAGGCGGGGCACGCTGTGCCCTGCCCGCGCCGCCTCCCGGCTCCGTCGTTGCCGAAGCGGATGTTCCGGAACTTGATCGGCCCGCAGATGCTGGATCAAACGACATGTCTTCCAAGGATGTTAAAGAGTAACTTTAACTCCAAATTTCCCCTATCCCCCCCTTCGGGGTGGTCCAGGAGGGGCCCTCGGCCCCTCCTGGACGCCGGAGGCATTCTTCTTCCTCTAC
>DQED01000425.1 GCA_003525525.1 Desulfovibrio sp. | reverse complement strand
CCGCGCTGCCGCTCGCCAGAAGCGACTGGCCACAGGAGGCCTCGCGTCTCGTCGTCTCGCGGGAAGCGGCCCGCCAGGCCAAGGATTTCGACCGCGCCGACGCGCTTCGCGCCGAGATCGAGGCGCTCGGCTACCGCGTCGAGGACGCCGCCGACGGCGCGCGGCTTTTCCCCAGGCGCTGAAGGGGCGGCGGTGCTGTTCGATTATCTGCGCTTGTCCGAGGCCGTTGCCGACGTGTTGCGGGCCAGGAAGGCGGGGACGGCCGTCGCGCCCGAGCGGCTGGCCGTGCCGGTGCCGGGCGGCGTGCTCCTGTGCATGCCGGCAGCCGACGCGGACGTCGCCATCGTCAAGAACATCACCGTGCATCCGGGCAACCGGGAGCTGCCCGTCATCCAGGGCGAGGTGCTGGTCCTTCATGCCGCGACCGGGCGCAAGCTGGCCGTGCTCGACGCCAGGGAGCTCACGGCCCGGCGCACGGCTGCGGTGAGCCTTTTAGCCGCGCGCCTTCTCGCGCCGTGTCCGGCCGGGCCGCTTTGCCTTTTCGGCGCGGGCGTGCAGGCGAGAGCCCATGCCGAGGCGTTCGCCCAGGGACTCGGCGTTACGGATGTCGTCATCGTCTCGCGTACGCATAAACGCGCGGAAGGTCTGGCCGGGGAACTGGCCGGGGAGGGGATCGCGGCGCGGGTGGAAACCGATGCCGCGGCGGCGGTGCGCGACGCGGCGATGATCGTCACGGCCACGACCAGCCGCGAGCCTGTTTTCCCGGATGCGGTGCGGGGCGACGCGTTCGTTGCGGCGGTGGGGTCGTTTACGCCCGGGGCGGCGGAGGTGCCGGCCTCGCTCGTCTCCCGCGCGGCGCTTTTCGTGGACGACAGGGCCTCGGCCAGGGTCGAGGCCGGCGATTTCCTGCGCGCGGGCGTGGACTGGGATGCGGTCACGCCCCTGGAAGACATTCTCGATGCGCCGCCGAAACCCGCCGGCCCCGTGGTCTTCAAGACCGTGGGCCATGCGCTGTTCGATCTCGCGGCCGCGAAACTGGCCTGCGCCTAGGCGGCGGACCGAAAGAGCCCCGCTCCTTCCTTGAGCGCCTCGGCCGTGCCCATCACGTAGAGTCTGTCCCCGGGGTGCAGCAGGAAAAGCCCGTCGGGGTTTGGCACGAACTCCTCGCCGCGCCGCGCCGCCGCGACCGTCAGGTTGTGCGCGCGCCGCATACGCGCCTCTTCGAGCGTCCGCCCCGCCAGGGCGGACCCTTCCGCCACCGTGAACACCGCCACGTGCAGCCCGGCCAGGGACTTGTCCGGCGCGACCCCGGCCATGGAAGCCAGGGAATCGGGCAGCATGGCGCGGTAGCCCTCGCGCCGGATCTCCTGGGCCATGCTTTCGATGTCGTCGCGCGGCACCATGAACTTGGCCAGCACCCGGGCGAACACCACGAGGGACGCCTCGAATTCCTCGGCGATCACGTCGTTGGCCCCGAGCTCGAGCAGGGCCTTGATCTCGGAATTGAACCGCGTGCGCGCGACGATGTAGAGCGCCGGGTTCTCGAACCGGGCGATCTCCACCGTGCGCCGCGCCGCCGCCGCGTCGGAAATGACCACGGCCAGCGCCTTGGCCTCGCGCACGCCGATGTGCTCCAAAACGCCCGGCTTGGAGGCGTCGCCGAAGTGGATGGGCTCGCCTTTTTTGCGTTCGTTGCGCACCGTGTCCGGGTTCATTTCGAGGATCACGTAGGGGATGTCCGCCGCCCTGGCCGCCCGGGCGAGCTGCCGCCCGCCCGCGCCGAAGCCGAGGATGATCATGTGGTCCTTGATCCCGGGCACGGGGGGCGCAAGGGGCGTCTCCCGCGCGCCGAGCGCGCGGCACAAAAGGAGCGACACCCTGGGCGCGGCCTTGATGATGAAGGGGGCAAGCACCATGGTCAGGATGCTCGCGGCCAGGAATTTCTGGTAGAGGTGCTCGGAAATGACGTGGCGGTCGAAGCCGGCCTTGGCCAGGATGAAGGAGAACTCCCCCACCTGGCAAAGGGCCATGCCCACCAGCACGGCGGTGCGCGTGGGATAGCCGAGGATGCGCGTGGCCGCGCCGGCCATGACCGCCTTGACGACGAGCAGCAGGGCCGTGGCGGCAAGGATCTGCCAGACGTGTTCCAGCGCCGTGCCGACGTTTAAAAGCATGCCGATGGAGATGAAAAAAAGCGAGGTGAAGACGTCCTTGAACGGCAGCACTACCTCGTGCAGGTGCTCGCGGTAGTCCGAGCCGGAAAGGAGCAGGCCGGCCAGGAACGCGCCGAGCGAGAGCGACAGGCCGATGGACGCGGTGAGCAGGCTGACGGCCAGGCAGATGCCAAGGGCCGTGAGCAGGAAGAGCTCCCGGCTGCGCGTGCGCACGATGGCGAGCAGCAGGCGCGGCATGAGCTTGCGCGAGAGCACCACGAGCAAAACGAGCACCAGCGCGCCCTTGCCCACGGTGAAGACGATGGAGTTGGTGAAGCCGAAGGTGCGGCCGGCCAGCAGCGGCACGGCCAGCGTCATGGGCACGGCGAGCAGATCCTGGAAAATGAGGATGCCGAGGCTCACCCGGCCGTGGGGCGCTTCCATCTCGGCGCGTTCCTGGAGCGTGGTCAGGACGATGGCCGTGCTCGACAGGGCGGCAAGCATGCCGAGCAGGACGCTGGAGCCGCCGGAAAAATGCAGCGCGAAAAGCGGCAACGTGAAGAAAAAAGCCCAGGTGAGGAGCATCTGCGCCGTGCCGCCGTAGAAAACCGGCCGCTTGAGGCGCGACAGGTCGGACAGGGACAGCTCCAGGCCGATGGTGAAAAGCAGCAGGATGACGCCGATTTCCGAAAGGATTTCCACATCGTGGGCCGAGCGTACGAGACCCAGGCCATAGGGGCCGCAGACGACGCCCGTCAGAAGCATGCCGACCAGGGCCGGAATTTTCAGGCGGTGGCAGACGAGGATGACCACGACGGCCAACCCGAAGATGATGGTGACATCCGGGAGCAGGGGTATATCCATGTGGCGCCTATGACTAAAAGGACAGAATTTGAAAAGGGCGGGCCGGGGCCGCGCATCAGGCCATGAGTTCCGCCCGGGCGGAGTCCATGCAGTGGCGCAGGACTTCCAGGGAGGCGAGCACGGCCTCGCGCCGCTCCGGCTCGACCCGGTCGAGCATGCTTTGGAACAGGCTCACCATGAAGGTGCGGATGTCCTCGCGCATGCGTTTGCCGGCCGGGGTCAGGGAAAGCAGGGTGACGCGGGCGTCGGCGGGGTCGGGATGCTTTTCGATGAGCCCTTGGCGCAAAAGCCCCGTAGTCACGGCGGTCACGCGGCTTTTGGTGACGCCGAGCCGCCGGCCGAGCTCGCCCGGAGCCAGATAGCGGCTTTCGCCCAGGGCCAGCACGGCCCGCAGCGCCGCCGGCGGCAGTCCGAAACGCTCGCTTTGCAGGGCGATGCGTGCCTGGCAGCAGGAAAACAGGTTTTCCACGGCTTCTTGCAACCGGTTGGCCTGGCGCTCGAAGGCGTCGGCATCGGAGGGCCTTGTCGCGACATCCATGCGGAAAATTTACGGGAGGGAAGCCGGGGCTGTCAATGCGCCGCGGAATCCGTGACGTCGGGTTGCCTGCCGGGGATCGTTACGGTAGCTACGATGCCATGAAATTTCTCTTTCTTGCCGCCACGGGGACGGCGCGCCTTGCCGGTCCCCGCGCGAGGCGGGCTCGCCGCCCTTTTCCGGAGGTTTTGTGTCCCACGAAATAAGCCTCATCCTGACCCTGACCGCCGGTCTGCTCGCGGCCCTGATCCTGGGCCTTGCCGCGAAGCGGCTGCGCATGTCCCCCCTCGTCGGCTATTTGCTGGCCGGCTTCGTCATCGGCCCCTTCACCCCGGGCTACGTCGCCAACGGCGAGATCGCGGGCCAGTTCGCGGAACTCGGCGTCATCCTGCTCATGTTCGGCGTGGGTCTGCACTTCCACCTCAAGGACCTCATGGCCGTGCGCGGCGTGGCCGTGCCCGGGGCCGTGGC
>DQED01000430.1 GCA_003525525.1 Desulfovibrio sp. | reverse complement strand
GCGGAGCGCCGCCCTGCCCACCGCCGCCCTGCCCGCCACCCTGGTAGGAGCGCCGGCCCTGGAAGCCCTCGTCGCCCATGGGGGCCTCGGCCGCCATGCCGCCGCGCGAATCGAGCCCCTGGATGGTGTGGCCGGGACCGGTCACCACCACCTCGGTCATGTAGCGCTTCTGGCCCTGCTGGTCTTCCCAGCTGCGGGTGCGCAGCGTTCCCTCGACATAGACGAGCCGGCCCTTGGCCAGGTAGTTGCCGCAGAATTCCGCGGACTTGCCAAAGACCTTGACCCGGTGCCATTCCACCCGGTCCACCTTGTTGCCCTCGCGGTCCTTGTAGGACTCGTCCGTGGCCACGCTCATCTCGGCCACGGGGCTGCCCGAGGGCATGTAGGTCAGCTTGGGGTCCTGGCCGAGCCTGCCGACCAGAATGACTTTGTTGATGCTGCCGGCCATCTGCCGCCTCCTTCATCACGCGCCGTGGCGCGGCAAAATGTCAGGGGGGATGCCTCCGGCGGCCAAAGGGCGAAGCCCTTTGGAATCCCTTGAAGGATTCCGATCCGTCGGCCTCCGGTTTCAAGTCCGCTTCGGGCGATCCGGACCCTTGTCAAAATCCTCTAGTCCCTGGGCGCGAGCTTTTCGAGCTCGGCCAGGGCGTCTTCCAGGTCATAGGACAGCTTGTCCGCCGTGTGCGCGTCGCGCTCGCCAAGGGCCGCCTCCAGGGCGGTCTTGAGCGCCATGGCCCGCTCGACGCCAGGCAGCAGCGCCTTGCGGTCGGCCCCGGGCAGATCGCCCAGGCGCACCGCGTCGTCGAGGGCCTGGACAAGCTCCAGCAAGCCCAGCGGGCCGGCCGGGGGCGTGGCCGCGGCCGGATAGGCCAGGGCGTAGAGCCGCTCGTAGCGCCGCTCGGCGGCGGTCGTGTCGAAGGTCTGGGCGATGACGCGGATCTGCAGGTACTTTCCCATGGCTACTCCCGCTCCTCCCAGTCCGTGCGCACCCGGTTGACCACGTCCTGGATGAGGCTGGTCTGGGACGCCGGGCACACGCCGACAAGGGGGGCGCCCTGGTCCACGTTCTGGTCGTGCTGGAAATAGACCGCGTAGATAATGCCTTCCGGGCCTTCGTAGACCAGCGGCTTTTCCCGCTTCATGCGCGAGACGATGAAAAGCTCCATGCCGGACTGGACCTTGACCGCGTGCGGCCCCGAGGCCTTGACCTTCTTGTCCACGCTCGGGATGAAATAGTACTTGGCCCGTTCCGGCGCGGTGAAAAGGTAGAGCACCTGGCGCAGGATGGCGGCGATGACCTCGTCCTTGGACAGGAAATGGCGGATGACGGCCAGCTTCGTGCCCGCCTCGACGAATTTCCCTTCCAGGTCCCGGCTGACCTCGCCAACGACGCCCTTGGCGTCGGCGAAAAGCGGTTTGTCGTTGTGTTCGCGGGTGAGTTTGGCGAGCAGCGTGCCGGGCTTTTCGCCGTAGGTTCCCGAGGTCGCCGTCACGCGCGTGCCCGGCTCGATGCCGGCGAAACGCACCACGCCCGTATGGGGCGCTTCCACCACGATTTCCTCGTAGGGCGAGGCTTTGATCTGTTCCAGCAAGGCTTTGACGTCTATCACAAGCGTTCCCCGCCGCCGGCCGTGCCGCCGGCACTGGAGTTTCCGTATTCGTTACAACGCGGCGCGCCCCGAAGCAATCGCGTCGCGCTCCCTGTCCCCCCGTCGGGGAGGTCCAGGAGGGGATCATCCCCTCCTGGCCGCCGGAGGCATCTTCCTCTTCTCTTCTCCCCTCAGCCCTACCGGTAATACAAATTCCGGCCGCCGATGGTCAGCAGGACCTGCTTCAGGTTCTTGCGGATCTCGCGGCGGTCCCAGATGCCCTGGATATGGCCCCGGGCCAGGGCGTTGTGGGCCCGGTGGTAGTCGGGCGGAATGTCGATGCCGGTGGTTTCCTTGATGACGCCGGGTCCGGCGAAGCCGATGTTGGCCGAGCGCACGGAGAACTGGTAGGGCGAGCAGCCGAGGAAGCTCGCCACCGGGCCGGCGTAGGAATTGGTGTCGTAAAGGACCACGTAGAGGCCGCCGGTTTCGATGTAGCGCCGCACGGCCAGGGTGACGCGGGGCATCTGGATGAGGCCGTTTAAGCTCTCCTGGATGCGGATGCCGGCCGTGCCGTGGACATAGGCCAGAAACGGAAAGTGGCGACGGCGCGCCCGGGCCAGGGCGCGGATGAACTTCTCGCCCTCGGCCGCGCCCACGGAGCCGCCGCGGAAGGCGGAATAAAGCACGGCGGAAGTGAGCTTGATGCCATCGATTTTCGCGTCCAGGGAAACGCAGGCGGACTTGCGCCCGGTCTTTTCCTTGGCCGCCTCGAGCTTGGCGTCGAAGCCGGGATAGTCCAGCGGATTTCCGGCCTCGATGTCGGCGTCGTATTCCACCACCGAATCCGGGTCGAAGACGTTGCCGAGCACCCATTGGTATTCCATGGGGAAGTGGTGGCCGCAGTGGACGCACACGCCGGCGAAGTCGCCGTAGAGGTCCGGAGCCCAGAGGTCGGGGCAGCCGTAGGTCTTGGCTTCGGGACAGCTGACGGCCTTGTCCTCGGCCGCCTTGGGGCTGACATAGCGCCAGCCGAACTCCTCGAGGCAGGCTCCCTGCTCGGGCTGGGAGAGCTCGACGAGCATGCGGCTTTTTTCCGGGTCGCAGGCGACGGGGGCGTTCTTGTCCCGGCTTCTGCGCAGGGGCGCGGCGAGGCGGTTGGCCACGAGCCGGGCCTCGGCCTCCAGGTCGCCCACGGTCTTGGCCAGCTTTTTGAAGTTCTTGCCGAGGAAGTCGTAGCGCAGGAAGGAGTAGCCCGACCAGAGCAGGCTCTGCGCCCGGGAGGCGATGCGCGCGCCGGAAGGCCGGCTGTCGCGGAAGGCCGTCTCGGCCATGCGGCGGTACTTGCAGTAGCGCTTCCAGACGAGCCGGTCGGCCGCGGCCTCGTCCAGGGTCCAGCGCACGAACATGCCTTCGGCGTCCTCGGTCTTGCGCCGGGAGGCGACCAGGGCGCGGAAGAGCTTGAATCCGGCCACGCCGAGGAAGACCTGGTCCGTGGCGCGTACGACCTCCTGGCGCAGGTCCTTGAAGAAGTCGTAATGGTGGGGGCGCGCGCCGAGGTCGGGCTCGTCCACGACCTTGTCGATGTAGCCCATGCGCAGGTTGTCGGCGGCGGTGATGTTGAGCCGCTTGGCGCAGGCCTCGATGAGGTCCGGGGAGACGCGCTGGCCCTGGCGGATGCCGGCCTCGATGGCCGCCGCGCCCTCGGGGGAGATGACGGAATAGTAGCCGTGGGAGAGCATGAGACGCACGTCGGAAAGGCCGATGGCCTCGGCCCCGCCCGAGCCGCCCTCGGAAATGACGGACACCACGGGCACGCGCAGCCCGCCCATCTCGTAGAGGTTGCGCGCGATCTGCTGCGCCGCGCCCGGGAAGTCCTCCACGGGGTAGGCGCCGGGCGTGAACACGTAGGTGTGGATGGGGATGCGCTCGGTCTCGGCGACCTTCATGTATTGCAGCGCCTTGGCGTTGCCCCAGGGCTTGACCGAGCCGCCGTTTCGAAACTCCTGGCCATGCCCCTTTTCCTGGCCGATGACCATGACGGGCTGGTTGATGACCTTGTCGCCCTTTCTGCGCGTGATGTAGGCGCGGGCGATGAGCATGCTCGGGTCGATGGAGTATTCGTCCTGGCCGCCGATCTCGGTGTAGTTGTCGTAGACGTTTTCCAGGATGTCCTTGAGGCTCACCCGGGCGGGATGGCGCACGATGCGCACGCGGTCCATGGGGGTGAGTTCTTCGTCGAGCTTTTTCTCGAGGAAGCCGAACAGGTCCTCGAGCTGGCGCAGCATCTGCGCCTTCTCGCCGGGAGGGGCGTCGGCGCGGGCGGCGAATTCGCCCAGGCGCGAGCGCATGAGCGCGATGTTCGCGTTCTCCCGGCCGCCGAAGATGTCCTGGATGTATTGCAAGCGATCGCTCAATTCGACGACGCGCTTTTCGATTTCCATAAGCGTATTCCCGAAACGCCGTCCCGGCCGCGCGCGGCGCGCGGGACGGGCCGCTTAGAATTGCAGGATGGTGGCGGTCTTGTCCCGCAGGAAGCGGACGTTGGACTTGAGTTCCTGTCCCGCGCCGTCGGCCCCGGACAGGGTCAGTTCGTCCAGATAGCCCACCCCGCGCTTTTTGGCCTCGGCCAGGTCCTTGCCCCAGATGATGGCCA
>DQED01000122.1 GCA_003525525.1 Desulfovibrio sp. | reverse complement strand
CGGGCGCATCTGCGGCATCGACGCCTCGGAAAAAAGCGTGGCCATGTCCCGGCGCCACAACGCGGCGGCCATCGCCACGGGACGCATGGACGTGCGCCGCGGCTCGGTTTCCGCCCTGCCCTTTCGCGACGCGACCTTTCACCTCGTCACGGCCGTGGAAACGCACTATTTCTGGCCGGACCTCGCCTCGGATTTTCGCGAGGTTCTGCGCGTGCTGCGCCCGGGCGGCCGGTTCCTGCTGCTGGCCGAAATCTACGACACGCCGCGCTTCGACGCCCGCAACCGGAAATATCTGGAACTCGTCCCCATGACGTACCTCACCGCCGCGCAATGCCGCGACCTCTTCACCGCCGCCGGCTTCGACGACGTCGCCGTCCACGAGGAACCCGACCACGGCTGGCTCTGCTGCGTCGGCCGCCGTCCCAACTTCCACTAACCCTTTCCCTCCCCAGACTCTTCATGCACCCCATTTTCTCCCATTTCCCCCCCCTTCAAGGGGGTCCGGGGGGGATTATCCCCCCCGGCCGCCGGAGGCATCTTTTTCTTTTCTTCCCCTCGCCCTATTTCCCCACGCCGACCACGGTCATGCGGTGGCTGTAGGCCGTGAACACGCGGGCGACGCCCTCTTCCATCACGTATTCCACCCAGTAGGTGACGCGGTGGGGCGTGAAGCTGGCCAGGAAATGGCCGGTTTCGCGGTCGAGGAACTTGCGGTTGGTCGTTTCGGCATGGGCCAGGACGCGCCGCACGTCGTCGTCGAGGATGTGCCGCGCCTCCATGCGCGCGCGCACTTCGGGGCTGACGACGAAATCCGGGCCGACCGGGGCCTTGGCGTCCACATGCTCGTTCCAGACCGTGGCGAGCAGTTCGCGGCGCAGGCGGGCGCGGGTTTCGTGGCGCATGGAAAAGCCGGGATCGGGACGCGTGGCCGGGTCGGCGGCGTCCTTGCCCGGGAACAGGATGTCGAGCAGGTGGTAGGCGCGCTTGCCCACGTGGGACAGGCGGTCGCGGCACATGGCGCAGGTGGCCAGGAAGTCGCGGTCCGAAGCGGCGGCGCGGCGCTCGGTGATGGCCTTGGCCAGTTCCGGGTGGGCGTTGGCGGCAAGGCCGCCGTAGCCGCAGCATTCGGTGTAGCGGCCGGAGAGCGGCAGTTCCTCGAAGGGCACGCCGCGCTTTTGCAGGATGGCGCGGATGGCGGCCTGGTTGGCGGCGTCGTGGCGCGAGGTACAGGAGTCGTGTACGGCGACCGGCGCGGCCGGGGTGTAGCCTGTGGCCGCGGGCAGCCCGGTTTCCTTTTCGATGACCTCCCAGAGGGAGACGGCCGGGATGTCCGGCGCGGCCTGGCGAAACACCGACAGGCACGAGGCGCAGGCCGTGATGAGGCGCGGCTTGCCGAGGGCCTCCCACTGGCGCTTGAAGGCGGCCACGACTTCCTCGAAAAGCGCGTCGCGGCCGGCCCACAGCGCCGGCGCGCCGCAGCAGCCGAGCGACAGGGCCACGCCGCCGTCGAGCTTGGCGCGCAGGAAGGCGTAGGCTTCGGGAATGCGGCTGTCGGGTTCGCCGCCGAGCTGGCAGCCGGGGAAAAAGAGATGGGCGCAGCGGTCCTTGCCGGGTTCGCCTCGCATCAGGGCGAAGTCCTCGCCGTTGGAAAAGGCCATGTCCTCCAGGGCGAATTCGTGGGCCGAGGGCGGCATCTTGCCGCGCTTGACCATGTCGCGGCGCGAATCGAGGCAGAGCTCGGCCATGGAGAAGTCCTCGGGGCAGACCTCGGTGCACAGCCCGCACAGGGTGCAGGAGTCGATCATGCGGTTGAGGTAGTGGTTGCCGAGGACGATGGACAGGTTGTTGTAGATCTGCCGGGCGTAGAGTTTGGGGTAGCCCTTGTAGTGCTTGAGGAATTCGCAGACCTTGACGCACTCCATGCAATCGCACTGGAGGCAGCGCGCGGCCTCGGCCCTGGCGGCGTCCGGGGGGAAGCCGGCGACGGGGTCGGCGGGCTCGGTGCGCGGGACGGCGGGCACGTCCTTGAGGCTCGTGAACGTCCGGGTCTTGGTGACGCCTTCCTTTTCGCGGCTGGTGGTGAGGCTCGCGCCGGCGGTGAGGCGGTCGATGGTCATGGCGGCCCGGCGGCCTTCGGCGACCAGGGCGATGATGGACCGGGAGCCGTCGGGCTGGGGCCAGCCGCCGCAGAAGACGTTCGGCTTGGGGCCTTGCAGGGTGATGGGATCGACGTCGGCCCGGGTGAGGCCGCAAAGGTCGCGGCCGGCGCATTCGACGTAGACGGCGTCGCACGAGGCGGCGAGCGTGTCGAGAAGCGCGGCGTCCACGGTCTGGCCGGTCTTGATGGTGACGCCCATGCGGCCGAGCATGGCGACGTCCGCGGCAAGGGCCTCGGGCGGCAGGACGTCGGGGGAAATTTCGTTGAGCTTGCCGCCGGGGGCGTCCGCAGCGGCGTAGAGGGTCACGGCGAAGCCTTTCTTGGCCAGATCCCAGGCGAGGGTGAGGGAACTCAGGTCCCCGCCGAGGGCGGCCACGGTCTTGCCCTTGGACGGCATGCACATGGGCTTGCCGCCGGCCGGAGACGCCATGACGCAGGCGCGTTCGAGCGCGCCGACGGCGAGTGCGCCGCCGACGTTTTGCCGGATGCAGGCCAGTTCGCAGGGATGGTCGCAGATGCGTCCGAGGACGCCAGGCAGGGGCATGGTGCGGTCGAGGATCTTGCGCGCGCCGGCGACGTCGCCCGCGGCCATCTTGCCCATGAAGGAGCGCACGTCCACGGAAATGGGACAGGCGGCCTGACAGGTGGGATGTTCTTCCTCGATGCACCTGTACTCGATGTCTCGCAGGTCCTGCTGATTCATGGATGCCTTCCGGTGGGAAACAACGGGACGGGCGCATCGCGCCCGCCCCGTCGTTCATTTTTGGAGGAGTGTAAGACCCCGAAGGTTACTTGCCAAGCTCCTTGATGGCGGCCAGCACCTTCTCGGGGTAGGCCGGGAGGTGACGGACGAAAGCGCCGCCGGTGGCGTTGGCGATGGCGTTGATGATGGCCGGGTGCGGACCGCACAGCGGCACTTCGCCGACGCCGGAACCGCCGAACGGGCCGTGTTCACGCGGCGAGTCGACGTAGATCAGCTCCATGACGTCCGGGATGTCCTTGATGTAGGGCACGCCCGCGCCGGCGAGCGACGAGTGCTTCTTGATGTCCTCGAAGTCCTCGGACAGGGCCAGGCCGACGCCCTGGGCCAAGCCGCCCCAGTTCTGGCCGTCGACGGTCTGGCGGTTGGTCAGGGTGCCGATGTCTTCCACCAGGGTCATCTTGTCGACCTGGGTCTTGCCGGTGGTGGTGTCCACGGTCACTTCGGCCATGAACAGGCCGTACATGTAGTTGGCGAACGGGTTGCCCTGGCCGGTGTTCGGGTCGCAGTCGGTGGCCGGCTGGGTCCACGTGCCGTTGTACTTGGTCTTGAGGCCGTCTTTTACCATCTCGTCGTAGGTGCGGAACGAGCCGTCGGGCTTGCGCATGGCGTCGACGAGCTGCGTGCAGCCGTTGATGATGGCGTTGCCGACGAGGACGTTGGAGCGCGAACCGCCGGCCGGGCCGGAGTTCGGGCACTTGCTGGTGTCGTTGAGGAAGATCTTCAGCTTGGAGGCCGGGATGCCCAGGGGCTTGAGGGCTTCGTGGGCGAAGCACAGGGTGCCGAGGTCGGAACCCTGGCCATGGTCCTGCCAGGTGTTGAAGATCGTGATGGTGCCGTCGGCGTTGAGCTCGACGTCGGCGCCGGCGGAGTCCGCGCCGTCAAGGCCCGCGCCGTAGATGCCGAAGGCCACGCCCACGCCCTTCTTCAGGGTGTCGGTGGAGTGGCGCTTGGCATTGGCCAGGGCGGCCTTGTACTTGGGCCGGAGGATGTCGATCATCTCCGGATACATGAAGGAGTCGGGCACCTGTCCGGTCGGGGTGGTGTCGCCCGGACGGTAGCAGTTGGTGTAGCGCAGTTCCAGCGGATCCCAGCCGCCCTTGAGGGCCAGCTCGTCCATCAGGACCTCGGAGGGGAACATGATCTCCGGCGAGCCGTAGCCGCGGAAGGCCGAACCCCAACCGTGGTTGGTGCACACGCAATAGCCCACGGCGCGCATGTTCGGGATGCCGTAGCCGGCCATGAAGTACTGGGCGCCGCGCAGGGTCAGCAGGTCGCCGAACTCGGAGTAGGGACCGTGGTCGCAGATCCACTCGTGCTGGGTGCCCTTGATCTTGCCGGTCTTCTTGTCGGCGGCCACCTTGCCGGTGGTCCAGAACGGGGAGCGCTTGCCGGTGTAGTACTGCTGCTGCGCGTAGTTGTAGTGCAGGTGGCAGGGACGGCCGGTGGCCATGGTGGCGGCGCCGACGAGGGCTTCCATGGTCGGGCTGAACTTGTAGCCGAAGGTGCCGCCGGTGGGCAGCTGGATCAGGGCGATCTTGTCCGGCTCGACGCCGAGGCCCGGGGCGATCATGTACAGGTGCAGGTACAGGCCGATGGACTTGGAGTAGATGCGCAGGATGCCGTCCTCGTCGTACATGGCGTAGCCGACGTCAGGCTCGATGGGCAGGTGCGGCTGGCGCTGGGTGTAGTAGCTGCCTTCGGCCACCACGCAGTCGGGGCTGCTGAAGAAGGGCGCGGGATCGTCGCCCTTGACCAGGCCCTGCTTGTAGTAGGTGTTGGGGGTGCCGGGGTGGATTTCGATGGCGTCTTCGGCCATGGCCGCCGGGGCGTTCATGTAGGCCGGCAGGACTTCCAGATCGACCTTGACCAACTCGGCGGCGGCGCGGGCGATCTTTTCGGAAGTGGCGGCGACCAGGGCGATGGCGTCGCCGTACTGGAACACCTTTTCGTCGCACAGGATCGGACGATCCCAACCGTCACCCTTGTTGGTGGGGAAGGTGATCAGGCCGGTGATGCGGTTCTTGCCCTTGACGTCCTTGGCGGTGATGACGCTGTGGACGCCTTCCATCTTGAGGGCTTCGGAGACGTCGATGCCCTTGATGTTGGCGTGGGACACGCGGGCTTCGACGATGGCCAGGTGCAGGGTGTCGGGCGGCAGCTGGAGCTTCTGGTCGTCGCCGAAGGCCCATTGGCCGGTGACCTTGGCCACGCCGGAGGGACGCGGCGCACGGGAATTGAAGATGTTGCCGTCGGCCGGGAAGTTGTGGTTGATGTCGAGGGTCATCTCGCCGCGCAACACCTTGGCGGCGTCCATGACGGAGTCGACCAGCGGGATGTAGCCGGTGCAGCGGCACACGTTCTTGTGCTTCTGGAACCAATCGCGCACCTGCTCGCGGGTGGGCTTGGGATTCTCGTCCAGCAGGCCCTTGGCGGACATGATGAAGCCCGGGGTGCAGAAGCCGCACTGGGCCGCGCCGTTGACCACCCAGGCCACCTGCAGCGGGTGCAGGTTCTTGGGGGTGCCCAGGCCTTCGATCGTGGTGATGTTGGCGTAGTTTTCGATGCGGCGGACCTTGGTGATGCAGGCGCGCACGACCTTGCCGTCGAGGATGACGGAGCAGGCGCCGCACTGGCCCTTGCCGCAGCCGACCTTGGTGCCGACCAGGTGCATCTGCTCGCGCAGCACTTCGGACAGGAAGGCGTCGGGATCGACGATGAGCTTGCGCTCAATGCCATTCACGACCCAGATTTTTTCCGCTTTTTTGCAATTTCCATGCGTGTCTCCGTGCTCTGGTTAGAGGATTCCCTTTTTCACCGACGCGGGACGCCGCTTCGGGGTCGTGACCCTGCGCGCCTCCAGTAATCGCCCTCGCGCGGATGTTCCCCAGACAGCGACCGTCGGCCGCGATACGCCTAATTCTTGCCGAATCCGCACAGCGGATACCGGCATTCCGGACACATGGCGCAAAGCCCGCTGTGTCCCAGCGCCACGATGTCGGGCTTGGAAAGCTTTTCGCCGGCCACAAGCCGCGGCACCGTCAGGTCGAAGATGCTGGCCTTGTGGTACATGACGCAGCCGGGCAGGCCGACGACGGGCGTTTCGCCGATGTAGGCGAGCATGAACATGGCCCCCGGGAAGGTGGGCGAGCCGTAGGTCACGACCTCGCCCCCGGCGGCGCGGATCGAAGAGGGGGAGAGGTCGTCGGGATCGACGGACATGCCGCCCGTGACCGCGATCATCTCCGCGCCTTCGGCCAAAAGCTGGCGGATGGCCCGCACGGTCATGTCCCGGTCGTCGGGCACGATGACCTGGCGGAAGACCTGGCAGCCCAGCGCATCGAACTTGCGGCGCAGCACCGGCCCGAACTTGTCCTCGATGCGGCCGTGGTAGACCTCGCCGCCGGTGGTCACCACGCCCACGCGAAGCGGCCGGAAAGGCTGCACGGACACCACCGGGCCGGTTTCGGCCGTGACCGCCTCCACCGCCTCCAGCCGCTCCTTGGCGACCACCAGGGGCACGACCCGCGTGCCGGCCAGCATCTGCCCGGGGGAGACGACCGCGTCGCCGTGGATGGTGGCGATGGTCACTTCGTCGATGGAGTTGAGGCGGAAAAGCGCCTCTGTGTCGATCTTGAGCAGGCCGCGCCGGTCGGCCAGGAGGTTGATGCGGCCTTCGCAGGGCTGGGTCAGGGTCGTGCCCTGGCCGGCCACGGCCTTGGCGATGCGCGCGGCGGCGTCGTCCTCGTGTACGAGGCCCTCGGCGAGATCCCAGACGTAAATGTGTTCCTTGCCCAGGCGCAGCAGGGTCGGGATGTCCTCGGCGGCGATGACGTGGCCCTTGCGGAACGCCGGCCCCTTGCCCTCGCCCGGGACGATGCGGGTGATGTCGTGGCAAAGGACCATGCCTTTGGCTTCTTCGACGGGAACGCTGCGCATGAACTGCTCCTTAGCTGTGCCTCCAGCGCGGCGCGGCTGCGGTTGCCACGGCCCGGGCGGGACGGGAATTTCTAGAGTCACGTTTTTTTTGCTTCCGTGACCATGGAACATCGTTTCGGCAAGCGTGCATGGCTCCGGTAACCGGTTTTCCCTGCAAGGGGAAGGAGCATGTGATGCTTTGATATGTTATGCTGAACATAACTTTTGTGCGGCCCGCATGCGCCCTGTGCCCAGACAGCTGTGGAAATGTCGTCCGCGAAGCGGCGTCACTGCTGGTTCGAAATGCTGAGTCCGACATATGGTACAGTAACGCAGCAAGAAGCAGGCCAAGTAAAGACGCCAGGAAAACACGGCATCCCGGGCGCTGGCGACACAGTATCACGCGAGAATCGCAGCCAGTGTGACACGCTGACAGTTTGCCAAAGACGACATAAGGGTGCGTTTTCACGTTAAGGCACTAGAATAATGTGAAAAGATTACGGAAAGAAATTTTGATCCACTTGGCCTTCTGAAATGGGTCAAAAAGCGTCATCGCCTTCGGAAAGCATATGGCCGCAATCGCAATGCTAATGCAAACATAAGAAAAAGCACTGCAAAGTCTATGTTATAGTAAATATAACTTGACGGCGATGGGAAGCGCCGGGCGCGGAAAAGCGAATGTGCGCAAGCGCCGGGAACCAGGCTGGCCGCACCGGGCAGCCAAGGCGAAACGCGTGAAAATGTGCTCAACAAGCTGATTTTTTTGGAAAAAAGGCAGGGGACGCCTCCGTTCCCGAAGCAAGGAAGGACGCGCGGGGTCGATCGCCGCAGCGGGGAGCGGGAGGACATGCGGCCTTGCCGGCCGGGAAGGCAGGGTAGGCTCCCGGCCGGCGGCCGCCGGCGGCGCGAAACCGGGCGAGGGGCGTCGCCCGGCCGGCCGCGGGCTAGAACAGGTTGTACTGCCGGATCTTGCGGTAGAGCGTCTTGCG
>DQED01000231.1:2402-2566 GCA_003525525.1 Desulfovibrio sp. | reverse complement strand
GGGCAGGGGGTAGGTGCCTTCCTGGTCGATGGGATTTTGCGTGGCGAGCACGAAAAACGGCTCGGGCAGCGCAAAGGTCTCCCCGCCGATGGTCACGCGCCGCTCGGCCATGGCCTCGAGCAGGGCCGACTGGACCTTGGACGGCGCGCGGTTGATCTCGTCGG